>JAEYNI010000195.1 GCA_023412635.1 Bacillota bacterium | reverse complement strand
ATGTTGGTATTTCTATAAGCGTGTAAGGTTTATTTATCTTACAAAACAAGGTGGCACCGCGGGTGAATTCTACACTCGTCCTTGACTTATATTTCTAGTCATGGGCGGGTGTTTTTATTTTCATCATAGTTGCTACATCGTGAACTGTTACCAGGGTAACTATTCACACGTAAGCTATATAAATCTTAAAGGAGTGGTAAAATGTTTAAACCAAGTCTCGATGAAGCAAAGAAACTTTCTGATGGCTATACGGTGATACCGGTTAGCCGGGAAATATTTGCCGACATCAAAACCCCTATTGCAGTACTACAGAATATCAGAGCAATAAGCAGTCAGTATTACCTGCTTGAAAGTGTTGAGAGCGGTGAAAATTGGGGCCGTTACTCTTTTTTAGGCTTCAATCCCACCCTTGAGCTAAAATGCAAGGATGGACTGCTGGAGATTACTGGAGTTAAGGAGCTAAAGACTCAAACCTCAGATCCAAACAGCTACATCAGGGCTATTCTTAAGGATTACATAAGCCCAAAGCTGGACTTTCTTCCTCCGTTTACGGGAGGTTTTGTGGGCTACTTTGCCTACGATTACATCAAATACGCTGAACCGTCATTAAAACTTGAAGGTATCGACCAGACTAATTTTTATGATGTTGACCTTATGCTGTTTGACAAGGTTATAGCTTTTGACCATTTTAAACAAAAAATAATACTGATGATTAATATTAAAACCGATAACCTGGAGACCAACTACCATGAAGCCATTAAGGAACTGGACAATATAACATCCCTCATCAAGTCCTCATCACCTGCTCCCTCTTCCACACCAAGGCTATTGTCAGAATTTAAGGCCTTTTTCAGCAAAGAGGAATATTGCGAAATAGTTAATAAAGTCAAGTCACATATTTTTGAGGGTGATATTTTTCAGGCGGTTCCTTCAATTAGAAGGTCTGCTGGTTATGAAGGGAGCCTTTATCAGGCGTACAGAGTTCTCAGAACAACTAACCCCTCTCCCTATATGTTTTTTCTGAAGTTTAAGGAGCTTGAGCTAACCGGAACATCTCCTGAAACACTACTCAAGCTGCAGGACGGTAATTTGTCCACCTTTCCTATAGCAGGTACAAAGCCCAGAGGGAAAACCGACCATGAAGACGCTCAGGCAATTAAGGAATTACTTAGTGACGAAAAAGAGCTTGCTGAGCACAATATGCTTGTAGACTTAGGGAGAAATGATCTTGGCAGGATCAGTGATTTTGGCTCAGTAGAAGTAGAGGATTACCTGAGTATAAGGAAATTCTCACATGTTATTCATATTGAATCAAAGGTTACAGGTAAATTAAGAGAAGGCCTTGATCAACTGGACGCCATTTCTTCCCTGCTTCCAGCTGGAACTCTCTCAGGTGCACCCAAAATACGGGCCTGCCAGATAATAAATGAGGTCGAAGGAGTCCGAAGAGGTATATACGGTGGTGCCATAGGTTATATAGATTTTACCGGAAACATGGACACCTGTATAGCAATAAGATTTGCCGTTCTAAAGGATAATACAGTGTATGTTCAAGCAGGTGGAGGCATTGTAGCCGACAGTGTACCTGAAAACGAATATGTTGAGACTATAAACAAAGCCCAGGCCATTATTAACGCGCTGGAACTATCCGGAAAGGAGCTTGACTGATGATTCTCTTAATTGATAACTATGATAGCTTTTCCTACAATCTGTTTCAGCTTGTGGGAGTCATAAATAACGATATAAAGGTAGTAAGAAACGATGAACTTACCATAGCGGAAATTGAAGCCTTACACCCTTCTCATATAATTATTTCTCCCGGACCGGGCAGACCCAGCGATGCAGGAATCTGCGAGACAGTTATCCGCCATTTTGCAGGGAAAATACCGATATTAGGGGTATGCCTCGGACATCAGGCCATATGTGAGGTATTTGGAGCAACTATATCCTATGCTAAAGAACTTATGCACGGAAAAAAGAGTCTGATACACATAGCAAATGGCAGCGAACTATTCAGAGACCTTCCCCCGATTATTGAAGGAGCCAGGTATCATTCACTTTCTATGGTACGAGAGACGCTGCCCGACGAACTGCTGATAATAGCCGAAGACAGTTCAGGAGAAGTTATGGGCGTAAAGCATAGAAATGCTGACGTATATGGAGTTCAGTTCCATCCTGAATCCATACTGACCCCAAAAGGTAAAACAATTCTTGAGAATTTTCTTAGTACTGCTCTTGAAAAAATATCGGCAGAGCCAAGCATGGGAGGATAATATGATTCAGGAAGCTATTTATCAGATAATAAATAATCAAAATTTGAGTCTAGAGCAGACTAAAACGGTTATGGAAGAAATTATGGAGGGCCGGGCTACAAATGCACAAATTGGCTCATTCCTTACCGCAATGCGCATGAAAGGAGAAACAATCGAGGAAATCACAGCCTGTGCAACTGTTATGAGGGAAAAATGTACAAAAATTCGTCCAGATAAGGATGTTCTGGATATTGTAGGAACTGGTGGTGATGAGGCCTATACTTTCAACATCTCAACTGTTTCGGCATTTGTTGTGTCGGCAGGAGGAGTCCCTGTGGCAAAGCACGGCAACCGTTCCGTTTCAAGTAAGTGCGGCAGTGCCGACTTGTTGGAGGCTTTGGGTGTAAATATTGCCCTAACGGCAGAACAGAGCGCACACATACTCGAAAAAATCGGTATTTGCTTTATGTTTGCCCCCACCTATCATGCCTCAATGAAATATGCGGCACCTGTACGCAAGGAATTATCCGTAAGAACAATTTTCAACATATTAGGCCCCCTATCCAATCCCGCAGGTGCCAATATGCAGCTTCTGGGTGTGTATGATGAAAATCTCGTGGAACCTCTGGCCAGAGTGCTGGCTAACCTGGGTGTCAAGCGCGCAATGGTGGTCCATGGTCACGACGGGCTTGATGAAGTTACTCTCTGTGACACAACTACCATATGTGAGGTAAACAACGGTAAGTTAAACAGCTTCTTCATCAGTCCTGAACAGCTTGGGCTCGTAAGATGCCAGCCCTCTGATTTGGTTGGCGGTGATCCCCGGGAAAATGCCCGGATAGCAAGGGATATTCTGAATGGTCAGAAAGGGCCAAAACGGGATGTGGTCATTCTAAATTCTGCATTATGCCTATATATGTCACACAACCACATTACATTAAGGGAATGTGTCCGAATGGCAGAAATGTTGATTGATTCAGGTGCTGCAAATACCCAGTTGCAAAAATTTATTGCCCTGTCAAATTCCTGAAAGTCAATTACAGATGTGAGGTATTTATGATATTAGATAAAATTGTTGAGAAAACAATAATAAGGGTTGCTGAAGCCAAAGCAGCCAAACCCTTTGAAGCTGTAAAAAAGGAAGCTTTGGTTGCCTTGGCTGCCGCCTCGGGCAGCACCTGCTATTCCTTTGAAAATGCTCTGAAATCAGATGACATTACATTTATTTGTGAAATCAAGAAGGCCTCTCCCTCAAAGGGGATTATTTCAGAGCATTTCCCCTATCTTGACGCTGCCCGAGAATATGAACGTGCCGGCGCCGGCGCAATATCGGTGCTGACTGAGCCATACTTCTTTCTGGGCAGTGACCGGTACTTAAGGGAAATAAAGCAGTCTGTATCGCTTCCTGTGCTCAGGAAGGATTTCACCATTGATGCATACCAGATTTATGAAGCAAAAGCTATTGGCGCCGATGCAGTACTGCTCATATGCGCCATACTGGATACAAGAACCATAAAAGACTACATTAAGACTGCTGATCAGTTAGGACTTTCCTGTCTCGTGGAGGCCCATG
>JAEYNI010000160.1 GCA_023412635.1 Bacillota bacterium | reverse complement strand
CGTATGAGCAGGGTATGCTTTACAGAAATGAAGTATTTGCTCAAATGGGTAATTTGAGGTCAGTAGCCGATAAACTCGAATGTATTGTAGATGCCAAACTGTGGCCATTCCCGACTTACGCTGAAATACTATTTAATATTTAGTATTCACATGGATTGTTGAAGTAAAAACCTGAACATATCATATCAAAAATAATTGTCTTACAAATAAAAAGCTTACTAAATGCGTTAATAACGAATTTAGTAAGCTTTTTATTTATAGTGTACCCTTCAGCAGTAGAAATACTGAAAATATACTTCCTTCCCCCGATTTTGACTTAACTTTTCAACATGATTCATTTGTTTCCTTACGGCTGTGTAGAATACAAATCCTGCAGCAGTCTCAAAAAGCACCAGAAATATACATACAACCATATCAATAAAGCTTTTAGAAACTATTATCCCATAAAACAGATATGCCAGATTAATTATAGTAAACAAAGTTACTATTCCAGCTATTCTTCTATTAAAATTCATAATGACTCCCCACTGCGGCAGCTGTCAAGACCAGTGATACCGTATTGATTATTGATAGCTTCCTTTTAGCCGCCCCATGTATACCCTATACCAAAAACAGTTTTAACATAATCCGGTTTTTTAGGGTCTTTTTCAAGCTTCTGACGAAGTCTTCTAATATTGACACTCAGTGCATTTTCATCAACAAATTCTTCATCCACATCCCACAGTTTTTCTAAAAATCAGTTCGTAAATTCATATATTCGGTGTAATAACCAGATAGAATGAATTTTTGACTCTTTTCTTCTGAATCTATAATATTATTCAAAGATAATCTGTATTTTATATCTATTTCCATTCCAATTTTAGGTGCATTTATGCCCATTCGCTTAAGAATCCACTGGGCAATCATTATTCCATTTTCATTCTCAGGGTAGGAACCTACAAAATTACTCATTGTAGGTTTACGAAAAACCTCCCACTCGGTTTTGTCATACCAGTGAAGTGTAAGCACCATATTCCCCATATCAGGAGTTCCCCTATATTTGCCACATTTGCCTGTAAACCAACTGCTTTAATATAGTCCAAGCTTCGGACTTTTTGTATTTGCTGGTCTGTAGGATAGGTCAGAGCCAAATGGGCCGTAGTACCCATAGCTCTTAATTGCTGAAGCTTCAAGGATTCAACTGTACTCATTCCAATACTGAATATAGTAGTAAGCAAGAAAGCAGTTAAAACTATAGCAAGTGTGACAAAGGTGCTTCGAAGTCTGTTAGCCTGCATTGTACGTGTTGTCAGCTTTTTAATTACGAATTTGTTATTGGTTGGGAATTTAATTTTACTTCACCCCCGGCTATTTTACCATCCTCTATGCGTATGACCCTGTCAGCCAGCTGTGCAAGTTCCTCATTATGAGTTATCATAACAATGGTCTGGTTGAATATGCTGCTAGTCATTTTCAGCAACCCTACCACTTCAAGTCCTGTTTTGCTGTCAAGGTTTCCAGTAGGTTCATCTGCAAGAATTATTGCCGGTTTGGTGGATAAAGCTCTGGCTATGGCAACTCTCTGCTGCTGTCCACCCGAAAGATTATTTGGAAGATCCAATATTTCTTCTACGAAAAATTGTCTTTTGTTCATCGCTCATTTTGAAGATCTCCTTACCTGCTAGCAAAACAATTCCTGAAGTGGCATTATCCAGTCCTCCAAGCATATGCAGCAGTGTAGATTTTCCACTTCCCGAGGAGCCAACCACTGCAACAAATTCCCCTTCATTTATTTCTATACTAACACCGTCAAGAGCCTTAACCAGATTTCCTTCATCGCCGTAGTACTTCTTCAAGTCGATTGTTTTTAAAATACTCATAAATTTTCATCACTCCTGTATAAAAAAATTCAGACCATAAACTAGTTTATAGTCTGAATTATAATTTAAAGTTCTTACAATCTTGTGACAAAATTTATGAAATTACTTAAAATCATAGCCCAAATCCAAAGCCTTCATTTCCTCAGGAATCATGTAATGCTTCTTAGCAGGTAAAACTTTTTTAAGAGCAGCTTCAAAGCTTTCTTTTGAAACTATACCAGTTTTTTCTAGTAATTTACCTAAAATAATAATGTTGGCATATGTAAGATTTCCCATGTCCGATGCAATTTGAGTTGCAGGGACACCGGAAAAATCTATATCAGTTCTCTTTGGCTTTGCTTCCACCAATGAACTGTCTGAAATAATTAAACCATTTGGTTCAACCACTTTTTCAAATTTTTCAAGGGAAGGACCGTTCATAACCACCAAAACATTTGCAGTATCAAGTATGGGTGAACCAACGGGTTCATCGGATATTACAACACTACAGTTGGCAGTTCCGCCTCGCATTTCCGGACCATAGGATGGGAGCCAAGAAACATATTTCCCTTCTAACATACCTGCATAAGCCAGAAGTCTTCCGGCAGAAAGTATACCCTGACCACCAAAACCGGCAATAATTAACTCTAATTGCTTAATGCTATTTGATTTATTCATATGCTTTACACCTCCAAATCCTTTCCTTTAAAGTTGCCTAAAGGATAGAATGGCATCATATTCTGTTCAAGCCATTTAAGCGATTCAACAGGATTAATACCCCAGTTAGTTGGACAGGTTGATAAAACTTCTACTATTGAGAAGCCCTTCTTGGCCTTTTGTACCTGGAAGGCTTTCTTAATGGCAGCTTTAGTCTTATTTATGTTCTTAACGTCATTTACAGCCGTTCTTTCAACATATACCGCACCCTCAAGAGTAGAAAGCATTTCACAGACCTTAACCGGGTAACCATGAATTTCAGGCTTTCTGCCGAACGGAGATGTAGTAGTAACCTGATTCATTAACGTAGTTGGTGCCATCTGACCAGAAGTCATACCATAGATTGCATTGTTTACAAAAACGGTTGTTATATTCTCTCCTCTTGTAGCAGCGTGAACTATTTCTGCAGTACCTATAGCTGCAAGGTCTCCATCACCCTGATATGTAAATACAAAGTTATCGGGATGAACTCTTTTTATACCTGTTGCAACTGCAGGAGCCCTTCCGTGAGCGGCCTGCACAAAGTCATAATTAAAGTATTCGTAATTGTTATAAGCGCAGCCAACAGGTGATACGCCTATTGTAGTACCTTCTATATCAAGCTCGTCAATAACTTCAGCTATTATTCTATGAATAATCCCATGAGTACATCCGGGACAATAGTGAAGTGACAGATCTTTTAAAG
>JAEYNI010000027.1 GCA_023412635.1 Bacillota bacterium | reverse complement strand
GTGAAGTTTTTGTTGACTTGGGCTTCAAATCTGACGGAATAATTCCAATGCAGGAATTTTCAAATGATCCGGACTTTAATCCTGAAAAATCACTTAAGGTTGGAGATGAAATTGACGTCTTTGTTGTGAGAGTAAACGACGGCGAAGGAAATGTAGTTTTGAGCAAAACCAAGGTTGATGCTGTCAAGGGTTGGGATATCATTGAAAGTGCTTTTGAAACCAAGAAACCTGTTACAGTAAAAATTACTGAGAAGGTCAACGGCGGTGTTATTGGTATTGCGAGCGGAGTTAAAGTATTCGTCCCTGCATCACAAATCAGTGACAGATTTATTAAGGATCTTTCGGAGTTTGTAAAGCAGGTATTGCAGGTTCAGATTATAGAGGTTAACAAGCAAAAGAGAAAAGTTGTTGGTTCTGCAAGAGTGTTAATTGAGAAAAATAAAGAAACAGCTTCTAATGAGATCTGGAGCAATATTGAAGCAGGAAAGACTTACAAGGGTGTTGTTAAGAGCCTGATGGATTTTGGAGCTTTTGTTGACATTGGAGGAGTAGATGGGCTTGTTCATCTTTCCGAATTATCCTGGAACAAAATTAAGCATCCTTCAGAGGTTGTAAAGGTTGGGGATGAAATAATCGTTTCTGTTCTTGAATTTGACAGAGATAAGAAGAGAATTTCCCTCGGCTACAAGAAACAGGATGATAATCCATGGAATAAAGCTGCTGAGAAATATCAGGTTGAAAATGTTATTACCGGAAAAGTTGTAAGACTTGTTCCATTTGGTGCTTTTGTTGAAATCGAACAGGGACTTGATGGT
Source organism: Bacillota bacterium (assembly GCA_023412635.1). Classification (GTDB taxonomy): domain Bacteria; phylum Bacillota; class Clostridia; order Acetivibrionales; family DSM-1351; genus Ruminiclostridium. The sequence goes on along the minus strand of JAEYNI010000027.1, from coordinate 6,026 downwards.
CTGGTTCACATCTCACAGATTTCAAATGTTCGTTTAGGTAAACCAGGCGATGTTCTGAAGGTTGGTCAAATGGTAGAAGCTAAAATAACTGAACTTGATGTTGAAGCTAAAAAAATAAGCTTGAGTATTAAAGAAGTAAATCCTATTGATCCTGTTGGTGCAAAGAAGGAAGAAACAGCTGTTGAACCAGGTGAAGAAATTCCTACAGAACACAAAGAGGAAATGACCAATACAATCGGTGATAGCTTAACAGATATTGAAAACCAGTAATAAAAATCTGTTTATAAAGGATGTACCTCGGTACATCCTTTTATTTAAATACAAGGATTTCAATAACGGTATACTTGTGAAACATAATTGTTAAATGACATTAATTGATACATAATTGTAATATACTTTTAGTAGGGGGATAAATTATGGATTACGAGGGTTTTAAAGAAGAAATCTTTAAAATGACCAAAATCAATCTTACTCTTTATAAAGAAAAGCAAATGAAGAGAAGAATAGATGCGCTAATTAAGAAAAATAACTTTGATACTTATAAGGATTATGTTCAGGCTTTAAAGGACAATAAAGACCTGTTTAAAGAGTTTATTAACTATCTGACAATAAATGTATCGGAATTTTATCGTAACCCTGACCAGTGGGAGGTTCTTGAAAAGGAAATATTTCCGCTCCTTCTCAGCAAAAATAAGAAGATAAAAATCTGGAGTTCTGCCTGTTCTACAGGAGATGAACCATATACACTTGTAATGGTATTAAACAAGCTTTTACCACTGAGCTCTATTAAAATACTGGCAACGGATATCGACACAGGAGCTCTTGAAAAAGCTCAAAACGGTATTTATACATCAAAAAGTCTGGAAAACCTTCCCCGGGAAATGAAGGATAAATATTTTACTATTGTCGGAGACAGCTATAAAATAAAAGATGAAGTAAAGAATTGTGTGGAGTTCAAACAGTTCAACCTGTTGAGGGACCCTTATCCTACGGGTATGGATTTGATTGTGTGCAGAAATGTACTTATTTACTTTACGGAAGAGGCTAAAAATGATATTTACAAGAAATTTAACATGTCATTAAACCCTCAGGGGATTCTGTTCGTGGGCAGCACTGAGCAGCTTATTATGGCGAATAAGTATAATTTTAAGTCATTAAAGACATTTTTCTATATCAAGGATGCGGATCAAGTTAATTTTGGCTAAAATAGGTAATATAGCAGTGATTTGGGTAATATGTCAATAGTTATCGATTTTAGTAAAGACTTACATTAATTTACAGATTGCTTTTTATTTTGTATCCGGCTACAAAAATAAAAGAGTTTGAAAATAAATTTTCAAACTCTTTTGGTGCGGATAACAGGAGTTGAACCTGCATGAAATTTCTCTCACATGAACCTGAATCATGCGCGTCTGCCAATTCCGCCATATCCGCGTGAACTCGAACTGCATAATGTATTGTACTATAAATGTTTTATTAAATCAATAGCAAAATTAATTATTTTTAGGGAGGAAATTTAATGAATTGCAAGCTTGAACAGTTTAAGAAAGACATCAAGGAAAAAAAGGTAGCTGTATTGGGTATTGGTATCAGCAATATTCCTTTAATTAAATATTTGATAAATTTGGGCGTAGATGTTACAGCTTTTGATAAAAATACTTCGGAAAACCTTAAAGATGCTTTATCGGAGTTGGAAGGACTGCCTGTAAAATACAGCATCGGTAGCGGGTATTTGTCTAAACTTAAGGGTTTCAACCTTATTTTCAGGACACCGGGTATGAGACCTGATGTGCCTGAACTAATGGAAGCGTTGGCAAATGGTGCAGAACTTACGTCAGAAATGGAGGTTTTCCTTGAACTATGCCCGGCTCAAGTTTTTGCAGTTACCGGAAGTGACGGTAAAACCACAACAACTACATTGATATATAAAATATTGTCAGAAGAAGGCTATAACTGCTGGCTTGGTGGAAATATAGGAACACCACTTTTAAGTAAGATTGATGAAGTCAAGGAGTCTGATAAAGTCATACTGGAGCTTAGCAGCTTTCAGCTTATGACCATAAAAAACAGTCCTTCCGTAGCAGTTATCACAAACATATCTCCAAATCATTTAGATGTTCATAAGTCATTACAGGAGTATATTGATGCAAAGAAGAATATATTCCTGTATCAGAAAGCCAAGGATAAACTTGTTCTGAACCATGACAACGATGTCACCAAGGCATTTCCAAGTGAAGCCAACGGTGAATTTATATATTTTTCAAGAGCAGCTACTCTTGAAAGCGGAATTGTTTTAAAGAATAATAAGATCGTTGTGAAAAGTAAGGATAAGGAAATAGAGATTGTTGATGTTAATGACATAATAATTCCGGGAGTCCATAATATTGAAAACTATATGGCAGCTACTGCGGCAACCATTGATTATGTAAAACCCGAAACTATCGCAAAAATAGCTGCTACCTTTACAGGTGTGGAGCACAGGATTGAGCTGGTAAGGGAAATTAACGGAATAAAGTTTTACAACAGTTCCATTGACAGCAGTCCGTCCAGAACCATTGCAGCTCTCAGTACCTTTAAGAATAAGGTTATATTAATCTCGGGAGGTAAGGATAAGGGAATACCCTATGAACCTATAGGGCAGGTAATAGCTGAAAAGGTAAAAATTCTCCTGCTTATAGGTGCTACAGCTCCAAGAATTGAAGAAGCTTATAACAATTATGTACATCAGACAGATATTGAAAGTGAAGTTAAAATAATTCACTGCAGTACTTACGAAGAAATTGTGACCAGGGCGTACACTGAGGCAGTGCCGGGTGATTGCATAATACTTTCTCCTGCAAGTACCAGCTTTGATATGTTTAAAAACTTTGAACAGAGGGGAAATGTATTTAAGGAACTGGTAAACCGCCTTTAGTTTAGAGGTCAGAGGTTAGAGGTTGGAAGTTAGATGAAAACCAGTGGATAGTTTTGAAGTTAATAGTGAAAAGTGGAAAATGAACGGTTAAGGAAGAATTGCTCAGTGAGCTGTTACCTTACTGACATAGAGTACTTTTATGAGGAGCGAGAAAATGATTGAAAAAACAGCATATATATTAGGAAGAAATGATGAGGAGCCTAATGTTGGACTGGCGAAATTATTATGTGAAACAAAGGATATTGAAGGAATAAGAGAAATCGTCGAGGGTCTTAAGAGCAAAAAGGTACAAGTTGCTAATGATTGCATAAAGGTTCTTTATGAAATCGGTGAGCGAGACCCTGAATTGATTGCTGAATATGTGTCTGAGTTTATTACACTCTTAATGTCTAAAAATAACAGACTTGTTTGGGGAAGTATGATGGCATTGGCTCAAATTACTCCATTGAAACCCAGCGAAGTTTTCAATAACTTTGATTACATACTGTCAGCATATAAAAACGGAAGTGTCATTACTGTTGATAATGCCATAACTGTATTTGCTGAATTATGCAGAGCTGATAAGAAGTATGAGGATGTTATTTTCAAACATATAATCGATCACCTTAAGACCTGCAGACCGAAGGAAGTAGCCCAGCACTCTGAAAGAGCATTTATTTGTGTAAATGAAGGAAATGCAAAGGAGTTTGTTGACGTTTTATTGAAGAGAAAGGAAGCCTTAACCGAGGCTCAAAATAAAAGAATCGATAAATTGATTAAAAAAATAACTAAATAAAACCATTCACTATTCGCTCTTTATTATTCACTGAAAAACAATAACCAGCCTGCTTTCCTGGCAGGCTGGTTATTGTTTTTCAGTCAGGTTTTTCCAATAGCGTTTTGGTATAAAGCCCTTTTGGAGCTTTGGATTGTATCTTTCCTTAATAGCGATGTGCTTGTAGTAATTTTTCCAAAGGTCCTGAAATCTGACTTCCTCGGAATGAAGCTCGGGTATGTTTGACAGGTCCATATAGGAAATAAGCATCCTTTTTGTGTTATACAGTGAAGCCAGATTTCGTTTTGTATCATGAATTATCCAGTTCTGGTCTGCAAAACGCTCCTTAAAATGTGGTGATATATATGTGATTATATTATGGTCAGGCTGAATTTTTGCATAGTAAATATTGTTTTCCAGCAGCTCAAACCGTAGTAGTCCCAGTAGTCTGTGACATTCTATTCCTACCTTTCTGGCAGGTGTAAGTACATTAAGTACCGTTTGATCACCTAACATGTAATCAATTTGGGGACCGATTTTAAAACCCAGCTTTATATATTTAAGTATCCACATCTCACGGCCATAATGCTCGGAAAAGAAACATTTCTGAATATTCTCTAAGCTTTCATAGGAGATTTTATGCAGGATGGCCTCCTCCACAGCCTTTGCCTTTACTTTGTCCTTAATAATATTTCTGTATTCATCAATAAGATTTGGTGTATAGCTTAGTGCTGATTCAATATTTTCAACCTGTTCACGATCGTAGTAGTAATGATGGACAGCTGTAAGAAAGCAATCCCAGGTTCCGTCATAGATGTATATCACTTATAAGCAGCCTCCCATCCTGTGGCTGGTTGTAATAACTGAGCCATTCTTTGGTACTATTCTGTGGATTGAATAAGTACAGGTCCGACATATTTTCTCCAAGACCGGATTCGTTTATGGTTGAGAACAGCGACAGCTGTCCGGGAACTGACTTTTTGCCTTGGGACAGCAGTTTTGCTGAAGTAAGTGCTTCCTTTACAATGTATTCATTCTGACTGAAACTTTCAAAAGTTTTGCCTTGGCAGATAAGAAAGTGCGCTGCTCTCTTAAGAACAACACCCATCTTCTTCAGGTGATCAAAATCCAGCTTGTTGACCCGCCTTGCAGCAACTATCCTTTGGGCCGATTTAACTCCAATACCAGGAACCCGTAGCAGCATTTCATAATCAACCTTGTTAACCTCTAGCGGAAACAAATGAAGATTGTTTAGGGCCCAGTTGGCTTTTGGATCAAGTTCGGGATCAAAATCAGGTTTTTCCTTGTTTAATAACTCATCTGCTTCAAAGCCGTAAAACCTTAAAAGCCAGTCTGCCTGATATAATCTGTGCTCTCTGAGCAGCGGGGGCTTTATTAAGGCCGGCAGCCTGGGGTCGGTAATTGTGGGTACAAAGGCTGAATAATAAACTCTCTTTAAGGAGAAACGGCTGTATAAAGCTTCGGACAGCTTAAGAATGCTCAAATCCCTGTCGGGAGTTGCTCCCACAATCAGCTGTGTACTTTGGCCGGCCGGTACAAAGTACTTTCCTGATTTTCTGGATGACAAATCCTTTCTGGAAAAATCCGCATCTGGAAGATTATCAGGGAAGGTTCCCTGGGCTCCGGCAATAGTATTAATATTGGTGAAGTTATCTGAGGAACGGCTGGTTCTGCTTAAGTGATATTCTTTGTGCTCCATTATGCCCTGGCTTATTTGCTGCATAGGTTTTAGAAGAGCCTTAACCGGCTTCTGAGGAGCAAGAACCTCCAGTCCCTTGTCAGAGGGTAATTCTATATTCACACTCATACGATCGGCATATAAACCTGCCTCGTGAATAAGCGTGGGATCAGCTCCCGGTATGGCTTTTATGTGAATATAACCGAAAAAGCCCTGCTCATTTCGAAGTCGGCGGACAATTTCCAATATGAGTTCCATTGTATGGCTTGGGTTCTTCAGAACAGCCGAACTGAGAAAAAGACCTTCTATATAATTTCTTCTGTAGAAATTCATTGTGAGTTCAATGACCTCATCTGCAGTAAAGCTGGCCCTTGGAATATCATTTGAGGCTCTGTTGACACAGTAGACACAATCATATATACATTCATTTGATAAGAGAATTTTCAGCAGTGAAACACATCTGCCGTCATCGGACCAGGTATGGCAGATACCCGCAGCATGGCTGTTTCCAACTCCGTTTTTGTTGTTTCTCGTCCCACCGCTGGAAGAGCAGGAGACATCATATTTTGCTGCATCGGCTAAAACCCCGAGTTTCTCCAGTAAGTCCATAATTTGTCTCACTTTACGATAAAATAAATAAACAATAATTACATTAATGC
>JAEYNI010000014.1 GCA_023412635.1 Bacillota bacterium | reverse complement strand
TTCTGTTCCGAACCAACTCACCGCCGCTTTCATCACAAGTGAGTATAATTGCAAGACTGCCGTCATTATCTATACTGTACTGGTTGTCCTCTACCCTGATAGCATCACCTATAATTTCAGCTAGTCGTTGCTTGAGCTTATCAAAATTTTTCTTGGTTAGTATTTTTCTTAATTCCTGACCATAGCGCAGTTTTATTATCATCAACGTTAAAGGCAGCTGATTTCTTCTGGTATATCTGATCTGCCTGTCTATGTCGTAATAAAAGCTTCTCAGATTATACAGACCTGTGAGAGGATCTATCAATACCAGTTCCTCCACCTGTTGCCTCAACATGCTGTTTTCCAATTCCAGCCGGTTACGTCCCGAAATAAACAGCTTCATTGTACCTACTATGACAAGGGGAAGTATCAGCCAAGCAAAAGAGTAAATATTAATAGCCGTCCCTTTTTCATATAGTATAAACAGCTTATAAGCCGAATAGCAGATAATTTGAGAGCCAACTACCACAAACGCTGCAAAATCCATTGAAAAAGTCACAAGTATTATTGTAATAACTGTTACAAATAACATTACTGAATTTTCAATCAGCAAGCCTGAACCACCTGCATATAAAACCCCCATACTACCGATCAACGATATTAAAAACAGTAGTAAGCCAACATCCTGAATCAATATTTCATAGCGTTTATTAGGCATTATAACCTCCGTATTACGAGTATTTATAATATTCTAAGCTTGCGAATCAATTCTGCTAAAATAAAATATATCAGAATATCCAGAGAAACACTAAAAATGAAAAGATGCCTGAACATTTCAGTATCTCCGCTATTTACTATAGTAATTACAGCATTCGATATTCCAATCATAAATATTGCAAGCATGGTTTCCAGCGGTATTGATCCTCTCGGATCGTAATCTCTTATAAGTCTGGCCGACTTCTGTCTGAACAGTAGTATGACTGCTGCAAGCAGAACCACAAGAAAACCGATGGTTTTTGGTATTGAGTCAGCTTTAAATCTACTCCAGAAGGACCATAAAATACTTTTCGCCATTTTAGGCATTCCGGCACTCTTTTCATAGTTTCCGCTGAAATCCCTTCTAATATTAAAAGTTGCTTTGACTGATATATCGAGCATTGCAACCAATGACCCAGGATGTTTCAAATAGTAGTAAGCTATTTCTGCTGAATTGTAATTGTCATAGAAGCCTTGATTTAAGTCCTTATTATCAGGTTTCAACAGCGGATACTGATCGTTACTGTTTGTATCTGTTAGTATTGAATAGGAACTGTCAATACCAAATTCCTTCAAAGTCTCCTCCGGATCAGTAGACTGCAGCAATACACCCCTGGTCATAGCATGGTATTTACTTGACTCATTGAAGGAAGCAGGAGAATACCTCAATGAGAACATAACACTTAGGAATAAAGCAAGTACTGCAGTACAACAGCATATCTTCCATAACAGGTTTTTATTTAGAAAAATAAACTTTACACCCAATATTCCCAGAATCAAGCCCACCACAGCATATTTAACTTCTATTGTAGTCAGTATGACCCCGAAAAAAGAATACAAAATAACATAAACAAGGTTTCGCTTTTTCTGTTGTAAAGCTAACGCTGCTCCAGAGCAAAAAAGCAAAGAAATAAACACCAGCGGTTCAGTATAAAAGGAACTGAAATAGGTTATATACGATACATCTGCGAAGATAAATATGCCTGTTATGCCAATAACAATACTTTCTGTAAATGTCATTGCCCTTTGTAATGCCTGCTTTATAAGTAAAAAAACCGCCGGAATATACAAAAATCCATATAGTAAGGCTAAAAATCTCAAATCAAAGGTTCTGTCTCGGGTAAAAAACGAATCAAGCCATTTTGCCATGAAAACCAGAATTCGTTGTCCTGTCAGATTTGCCAAAGTACTCCCTTCCGCTGCCAGGGATAGATAATCCTTGACATAATAATTGAAGTAAAGGTTTTCACTGGAATCCTCTCTGTGATATATCCCTGCAGGATTCATCCTGGAGGAAAAAGAGCCATCATCAGACATTCCAAGTGCAGGAGGTACAAATAGCATGATTATAAGCAGTATCAGGGATAGCAAACAGGCCCCTAAGGCTACAACAGTTGTAGAATACTTACCTTCCCTGTTTTGGTTTAGTACGGCTATATTTTTTTTAAGGAAGGAAGTCAATCTATTAAATTTTGTAACTATAAATCGTACAATATTCCATTCTTTTTTCATTATTCTTTATCATATCCATGTTATTATTTATTTTTTATCAGCAACACTATACGAAAGAAGTCCAATACACTGGTCGAAGGAATATATCCCGGTTCCGTCTGTGTTTCCAAACGCACCGTTCAATCTATTATCAAAATCAAAAATCCTCATTGTTTCCATTCTTGCCATAGCCCTGTTTGCCAAATCACTATCTCCCACATTGTTGGCTATCATACTTACCAGTCCGTAAATAGCAGTGGATTCATATCTGTACCCGTCCACTACTGTTCCGTCAGGCCTATACATGGCGAAAATTCCTTCCCCTTCAACAGCTGCCTTCAGCCAACTCAACGTCTGGGGCTTTATTTGTCCTATTTTTGAGAGGTGTAAAAGGGTAACCATCCCCTCCGCCATATTTAAATTTTCATTTTTATAGCTTTTCTTCCTGTAATCATATTCGGTATGGTACATTGGGAATGTGTCTCCTAAATAACCAGCATTTACAATTAAGAGACTGTTCCGGTTGACCTCATTCCACCGAGGATCTATTTCTGCCAGCATTTCCATTGCTTCAAAGTCGGCAAAGCACAGTTTTAAGTTCTGAGACTTCTTTCGGTACTTAAAATCATAGGAGTTTATGAGTTTATTATTCTTGGTATTATACCGATACAGTGCATTTTCGTAGTTTTTCAAGGTATCGGTATATCCTCCCCACAATTTATCTGCATTATAAAGGGTTCTGAAAATCCGAAGATCATCTACAGCCGAATTAACTCTGGCTGGTCCCTTTTCGTTAACTACCCAAGAGGCCAAAGGGTCCTTACTCATTACTTTATTTATATAATTAATGCTTTTTTCAAATAAGCTTCTATTTGATGAATTGATGGCATATTCCAGAATAAGCCCCTGTGACTCACTCAAAACATCTGTATTTTCTAGATTTGATGCCTCTTCGGTTATATAGTTGGTCTTTATTCCCCCTTCAGCATTTGTCAATTCATTTTCGATAAACTTTAAAGTTCCCGAAGCTCCTCCGGTAATACCATAATCAATCATAGACTTCAGTCCTTTAAGAGGTAACTCCTTGCCTGCATGCCATGCTCTAAGGATACCTTGTTTATCAATTACAAAAGTTGTAGGAATAACCTTAAGACCCAGTTGCTTATATACTGTCAGATTTTCATCAAAAACATTAACAAAGGGTATTTTTTTATTTTTCAAGTACGCCAGCGCTGAAGCTCTGGTTTCCTTGTTATTATCCAGTTTATTTACAAGAAGGAACTCGACTCCCGGATATTCAGAAAGAATTTTTTCTATCTCTTCAAATTGTTCCAGTTCCTTGTTGCAATGAGGGCACCAGCTTGCCCAGAAGCTCATTACAATTGTTTTTCCCTTTAGTTCGGATAAAGTTATTTTTTCTCCGTTTTCTCCGGAAAAGGACAGGTTTGATAAATCAGTATTAAGGGTACATTTCTCTGGAAGTAGGTCCATGTTGTTTGAAAGCTGTGTAGCTGCGGATGTATGAGTTTTCTGCCCGGCTGTCTGAGAATCCAAGTATTCATTTGTTTTGCTTTTAGAAAGCAGCCATGCTGTAATTAGACATACTGACACGGCTAACATAACTATTAATAATATTCGTACTATTCTTTCCATTTTATTTATAGAACCCATATTAGCACCCATCTACGCGCAGAGCGCGTATAAAAATAGTAATAAAAAGCCGCTTAGCGGGTTTTTGCTGCGTGAAATGAACGATGACTTACAAAATGTTTTTTTCACGCTACCTGCATATAAACTTTACGGATCATACCTTTTAACCCATATATCCTTAAGTTATATCCTTAAGTGAAAATATACAGGTATCTTTTATGTCTTTTCAGTGTTATGGTCCTTACCCTCCAAATATGCTTCGGTAACAGTTACTGTAACATGTCCCTTCCTGATTGCATCGAGCATATCAAAGCTGTTATCTGAAGTATTATTTATTTTTCTATCTTCCTTAAAAGAATTTTTGAGCTTAGTTTCCTGTTCTATGTCTGCTAACGTATCCGTATTCTGACTTTGATTGTAGGCCAAGTGATTTTGATAATATCTGAAAATTTCTGTTAGACCTGACACAGCAAGCAGTGCAAACACAGGAAGTATATTGTAATGATATCTACCCTGACTTTCCAGTATCATATGCAGTAACGCAGTACCGATAAAATACAATATCAATACATTTTTTGTTCCTACGCTCTTCCTGAACCACAGGAAAATCCCCGCTACCAGTGAGAGATATACACATATAATATAATAGACATTGTTCCAGATGGTTATATCATTTATTAATTCTCTTTTATCGGCTGTCAGATTGCCCTGCTGTTCCAAAAACAGAAGATTCCAGTATGCTCCATAATCATCATTCCACCAGAGCATGGTATATTTTTCAAACATAAGGTTGGCAATGCCCAAAGGGTCTTTTGTTAATCTTTTTACAGCTTCATTTCTGGAGGCCTTATGAGCCTCTTGTGCCGAGCCAGTATCCATATATCTATCGTTCAGAAATTTGGAATCTTCTTCATTCCACGTACCTTTTGATTCCATATTCAGGCCAACCATCAAGTTATATCCGAAGGATACTGTACTGCCCGGAAGTTCTCTGTCTATGGTCTTTGCCGTTGCACCGCTGATTATTAACGAGCATACCAGATAGCTGACAAGTACTATTGTCGCTCCAATCCAGCCCCTTGACATCAAGCTTTTAATCAATCCCGCCCGGGATATGTCGGAAGCTTTTGCCCTATAGGTTATAGTACAAATTATCATAGCTACTAATAGAATGATTGCCACCGGCCGAACTGCACCTGCCATTCCCAAAAGTGTACCTAAAATTACATACAACATCAATATCCTTGAAGCTTTAACAGAAGCAGGTATTTTAAACAAGTAAGCAATAATCCATATACAAAGGAGCGTTAAACACATAAATACGGGCTCTGAAGCCAATTGATTTATATATAGAATCTGTGAGGGCCAAAAGGCTACTAGAAGCATTGCAAGAAATCCACCTGCCCTGCCACAAGTAAGGCGTCCGATTCTGTTTACAAATAATATGCTGAGTACACTTGCGGTTAAATTCAGATAAAGTCCGGCTTTTACTGAAGGGCCAAAAACCATGAAAATTTTTGATAAAATATATGGATAACCTATTACATGCGGAAACTGTGATATATAATCACAGTACCCAGTACCATCCCTTAAAAGAGTGCCGTTTGCCAATAGTTCCGCAATCTTGTAGTACGTTTGAAAGTCAGACTCAGGCTGGACCGGTAGATTGCGAATTATCCATAAACGAACTGCTACTGCTGATATAACTACTAAAGTAATTAATATGGCCTCTACAGCTGTTAACATTTTAGGATTTTTTGGCGTAAATCTGTATAATTTATAATGTGACGCCAAAATAGCCAGTGTGTTTGATACAAGCCACAAGCCTCCCATTACTAAAAGAATTCCACCATACCATAAAAAAGGGTATTTTGTGGAAACTCCAATACTTAAAATTCCGCTGAACAAACTGAAGCATAAGCATATACCGAAAATTGTTAAGTATATATATGTAAACCAGTTCCTGCGAGTTTCCATAAGCAAATTCCTCAAAATGTACTTTAACTGTATTTTTTGTTATTTAAATTTTTAACAACTTTGGCTTTCCTAGTGAAAAATTGTCGCCTTTTAATAATTTATCATAAATATTGGGAATTGAACAGGTTAAAGTTATTATCTTATCCAAAATATTTGTTCTAAACATATATTTTACATATTGAAGCTGAATTATAACACACCAATTTTTTTGATACGGAATATGATGTATTAAATATCTGTACAAAGGAGCTGTTCTTTTGGAATATTATATAAGAACCGAACCGGATGTAAAAATTTATGTCCACGACATTAACCCGAATGGCAGAAAGACCATACTTTTTATTCATGGCTGGCCTTTAAACCACCGGGCCTATGAATATCAGTTCAACAAGCTCCCTGCCATGGGCTTCAGATGTATTGGAATGGACACCAGGGGCTTTGGAAACTCCAGCAAGCCTTTTTCCGGTTATACATATAACCGAATTGCCGACGATATAAGGGGAGTGGTTAATGCACTGAACCTGAAGAACTTTGTGTTGGGTGGCCATTCCATGGGCGGCGCTGCAGCTATCCGTTATATGTCTCGTTACAACGGCTTTGGAGTTACAAAACTAGCCCTTTTTGGCGCCGCCGCACCAAGCCTCACTCAGAGGCCCGGCTTTCCATATGGCCATCCTAAAGAGGATATTACGCAAATTATTGAGAGTTCACTCAGAGACAGGCCTCAAATGTTGAGAGATACTGCTCCTATGTTCTTCACAAAACCCATCACCCAGCCTCAGTCAGACTGGTTTTTCCAGCTGAGTTTTGAAGCCTCTGGGTCAGCAACTGCAGCATGTGCAATAACCTTCAGAGACGAGAGTCTTTTTGGTGATCTGGGAAAAATAAAGGTTCCTACTTTAATAATGCACGGAATCTATGACAAAGTTTGCTTGTATCCCCTTGCGGATGCAATGCACCAGGGCATCAGAAATTCTGTTTTGATTCCTTTTGAGAACAGCGGCCACTCTCTTTTCTACGAGGAGCAGGATAAATTTAATCAGGAACTGGTAAGATTTATCGGATAATATGATTTTTACGGGTATAAAGAGAAAGGAAAATACATACAACTGCCTTTTCCTTTCTTTTTATCTATTATTATACTTTTTATCCGGCTACTTTACTGCGGGAATAACATACTCCTCAATAAGGGTTTGTGTGTCGGCGGCACCCTTTAAGGATGATTTATTTTCATCAGCAGTTACAACAATAACCATATCCAGTTCGGGAATTATTACTATTTTTTGCCCCCCTGCTCCATCTGCACGATAGGTGTAATAGGACTTACCGGTAGTTTTATTGGTCATATTTTTTATCCAAAAAAGATAGCCATAATCCTGATCATTATCCAGTTCTACTTGCTTGGTAGAGGAAGCCTTTACCCAATCTTCGGGAATTATCTGTTTATTATCCCATCTGCCGTTGTTCAAGTAAAGCATACCGAATTTTGCCATATCTCTGGCTGTGAGGTATAAACCTGTTCCTCCCCCATAACTGCCGGTCGGATCACGATCCCATCTTTGAACCTTAATGTCCAGGGGACCAAATAAATATTTTTCGGCAAAAGCCTCTGTGCTCATTCCGGATTTTTCGGAAATTACTGCTGAAAGTATCTGAGTTAAACCTGTGTTATATTCAAATTTGCTGCCGATCTCATCTGTAAGAGGTCTTTCCAGAGAGTATTCAAGCCAATCATGGCTCGTGAAGAAGCCATAATAGTTCTTGTCTATTGACTCAAGACCCCCGGTCATTGTCAATACATTTTCTATGGCAATATCCTTCTTTTTGGGACTATCAATTGTATCAAAGTATTTCGGAATAAGTTCTGATACTTTCTGATGAGTACTTTCTATTAGTTTATCTCTTACTGCGATTCCCGTCAGCCCAGACAATACGCTTTTAGTTACCGAGAAAACAGGATTATAGCTGGTTTCCCTCGCACCATTATAATATTTTTCAAAAACCATATATCCATTTTTTATAATAAGGAGGCTATAGACGTTACGATAGTTCTTAATTATTGTTTTATCTGTATTTACAAGCTGCTGTTCATTCAAGCCTTGACTCTCAGGGGTTGCAGTACTCCATTTTTCAGTAGGCCATTGGACCGACTTAGCTTTGGTAGCAGTGTCGGAAGCACTGTTGACAAAACTTGAAGCTGCAACCGATGAGTTGTTTTCACTTTTCTCTGTAGTTGAACAACCTGTTTGAAATACAATGAAACATGTAAAGATCAGAATAATAACAAGTTTTTTCATTTTAACCCTCCACTTGGATTATTTTTTATAATCTATTAGTCTTACGTGCTATTGTTAATTTTGCAAATATTTTATTTTTTTCCTTTATAGGTATATTAAACCAGCAATATGGCAATTGCAAGCAAATCAATATATTTAATTTAATTTTAGTTCTTCATACACGCTTAGTTGAGCTTCTATTCTGGATAACTTCTCCTTGGGCAGTTTTCTTAAGAAGTTTATTCATATTAAAATAAAAAACCCCCGACTTTTTATTGTCGAGGGTGAACAAATAGTAATTATCTCTCTTTTCTATCCAATGCTTCATCCCTTATTTCTTCACGCATTCCCTGAAGGGCATCTCTTCTTCTTTCATTCTTTTCTTCAAGTTCTCTTCTCTGTGTAGGATCGTCTACTTTTGCAAGCATATCTTCTGCGGCTTCCATATTTCTTATTGTGTGGTTTATGTTATGCTGAATTCTATCAACATTGTTACTTCTGTCGTCTGGCTTTGGCTTGTTCATTAGTCATCTCTCCTTAGTAAATTAGATTTCGTGTATTTTGATTTCTACTGCTCCGGATTGTTCCATTACTGATTTAACTTCCTGTGCTTTATGTTTAGCGGCCCTTACATATACAACTATGCCTGCGTCCTCATGAAAATCATTCAAATCGTTGACGCTTTCAACAAAAGCTTCCAATTGGCCCGGATTATCCTGATCAGTTTTAACCACAGCACTGGCACGATTATCAGCTACATCATTTCTCATGCTTTGGAATTTTTCTTCATCCATGGCGCTGATAATCATATCTCTTCTCTGAATGCCGCTATTTCTTAGAGTATCAACAAGACCACCAACCTGACCGGGGTCAAGGAATCTGCCTATTATATGAATACCAATCCCTCCCTTGAACTACTAAAATCATTGTATTCTTTAATATTTTGTCCAAAAATAATTTGTGTAGTCAGGAAAATTTTCAGATTAGCTTGACAATAAAAATCAGAAATGAAATCTTCGCGCCATCTCGTTTTTAAATTTTTTATTAGCAAAAAACAGCATACCTATAAGAGTCAAAAAAGAGTATAGTGCTGAAACCGTACTAGCCCATAGTTGGTTTGCCACACCAGTCAAGTACAGTAAAACCGGTAAAAAACCTAAAAATATCATTGTAATTATGTAACCTACATACTCATTCCATAACATCTGCTTCTTTAAAACAATTACCGTTATCAAAAATGTTCCGACTATAATTAAAAATGGCATAACTATATTTACTGACCACCTGTGAAAGCCTGAAAGCAGGTCAATCACAAGTAAAAGACCAGATACTCCTAAAATTTGTAAAAGTATTTTAGACCCCGCAGACATTTTTGAAAGAATTGTATTGTAAATAAGGAGCTGCAGGTAAATTATTGGGCCGGCTACATATTGAGCCCAGGGATTTGCTATTCCTGAAAGCACGTTTATCAGTATGCAAATACTAATGACTGTAATTGATATGAAGGAAAATACTTTTTTTGCGAAATTAACTTGAGGAGGCATATCAGTCATGCTGTATACCGGATACCAGCGATTTTGTATTTCAAAAGCAGCTTCTCCAATAGTTCTGCTGCATAGAGGACATCTATTTACATTATCATCAATAAAAACTCCGCATTGTTTACATTTATTCATATGTTTTTACCCCAGCTATTTGTATAAACTTTTATTTCTAAATCGCTATTCTGTGCCAGAAAACTAAAAAAACTTCTGATAACATTTGCTTCGAGTATTGTTCTTGAAAAGGTTACCGTCAGATTATCATTAACTGAACAAACCCCACAATTAATAGGACTTTTATTAGTGGGATAAATGATAGCCTCTGTTTGATTTACATACTTGCTCATTGAGTTGGGCAATCTTATATTTCCAAGATTTGAGAGAGTAATTGTTTTTGCACTTTCGCCAAAATTCTCAAATCCATAGCGTATGGCAATATTTTTTAAGAATACCGGAATAAATCTGGTGACTAGTATTTTTTCCAGCTTAATATTACTGGCCATGATACCTTTCAAATTATCCTTATCCAGCTTTTTCCTTAATTGTAAGGATATCTCGGACAGTATTGACTCAAAGCTAAGGCTCTCCGAAGGGTTCACACCAACGTTAACTACAGTAAAAAAATTTCTAAGTGTTCTGGAAGGAAAGATCTTTCGCAGGTTGACAGGTACTGTTACTCTTATGGGCTTATTGTAAATGCCATACTTCATGTTCTCAGTATAAATTGAATATATCAAAACCGAAGTCAAATATTCTGTTATGGTTGAACTCTTCTTCTTAGCAATCGAGTTCAACTGTGAGGCTGACATCACACCATGTATAACATTATTTCCAAAGGGTTCCAATGGTGTTCCTTCAATATGAAAAGCTTCGGTCTCAGTGATTCTTTTTGTCGGGACGGCTTGATAGTACTTATCAAAACTATCTTCCATTTCATATTTATTTGGCAAATCATCCGGATGCAAAATCAAGCCGTCGTTCTCAACGTCCTTACCTTCAAGACATAAATACTGGTAAACAAGTGTTTTGAGAAACTCTACTGCTCCGGAACCATCGGTCAAAGAATGAAAAATTTCGGCCGAAATGCGATTATTAAAATATAGAACCCTTAAAAGATAGCCGTTGTTCTCATTAGCTTGTAATGGATAACAAGGATATCTTTCTTCTCTTTGAACCAATAGCTTTTGATCATTATGAGCGAGGTAATCCCAGAAAACACCCCTTTGCAACTTAACTGACAAGGTAGGAAACCTTTTGAGAACAATATCCAGCGCATTTTGCAGTACCTCTGCATGAACAGGTTCATTTATAATAATTGAAACTCTGAAAATGGAGGTATTTGATTCTTTAGACACTGATCTGAAAAGCTTCCCGGCATTATCAATTTTAAACCATCTGTCCATATTTTGCTCCAATACAATAAATAATAACTTCTTCCTTGGTAATCATTTTATTATACTGTTTGGAGAGGTGTTCTGTCTGAATACTTTTAGTAAAACAAATGACAAGCTAGTATTCATCGAGACTCTTTAAGGAGCAGACTACAGGTTTAAGGCCTGAAACTACGCAAAGTTAATATTCAGGCTACCGTCCTCATATTTTGCACCAATAATTTCTAAAGACTGAAGCTTTGTGGGAAGTATCAGGCAGCGCCTTTCATTCTTAATTGATATGGTTATTTCATCGCCTTTTTGTGAAAGCTTTAATTCCTTCTTATCAACAAAAGGCATATTTATTCGAAGGATGTAGCCGTCCTGATTTTTTTCAACCACAAATATCTTTTCCTTGAAAAGAATACTTTCCGGACTTTCATTTTGGTAAAGCCTGCTGCCAATTTCCTTTAATACTTCAAGCCTTCTGAGTTCATGACTTAAAAGTTCAAGTTTGAATATGGGAATACCTTTAAAACTGTCTGAAATATCCTGAATGCTATCTTTCTGAATTTCGGCCCATTTCTCAAAGTATCCGCTTAAGGAGGCTTCCGAAAATATTCTGTTTATTATTACACAGTCGACATTATAGTCAAAAAGATGAAGATAGGAGAAGCTCCTCTTAGCCTCTTTAATCACAATTTTTTCAGGAGTAGTAACAATTCTGATACTTACAATATCCTTATTCTGCATAAGCTGATGCAACTGGTCTATTTTCTGGTATAACTTTTCAATATCATCAAAGGTTTCATCTGATGGCACAGGTATTTTAACTGTTGCCTGAACTATTGGTCTTACCAGCTTTGCACCTTTTCTTTTAATAGGAAAAAGCTTTTCCATCCACCACTTGAATAAATCCGGGAACTTTAGCAGTGACATTGTTTCTCCGGTAGGAGCACAATCTACTATCACAACATCATATATGCCCTCATCGTAAATATCTTTAATCCTTAGTAAAGACATTAATTCATCAAATCCAGGAAAAACCAATAGTTCTTCACTTTCAATGGTCTTTTCGGCCTTCAGGACCATAAGCTTTTCAATATAACTCTTTATGTTTCCCCAGGATTTTTCATTTTCCAGTACTGAGTCAATTTCCATGGCAAACAGATTATTATTTATTTCAACCGGTTCGTTTGATAGCTTAATATCAAAGGAGTCACTCAAGCTGTGCGCCATGTCGGTACTAACTATAAGTACCTTTTTACCCTCATCGGCAATTTTACAGGCAGTTGCTGCTGCAATACTGGTTTTACCTACACCGCCTTTTCCTGTATATAGTATTATTCTCATAAAAGCATCTCCCTTTGAATAATTGATCTAATTTTTATGTTCAGTTATAGTCCACCTGAACCCGTTTCACGGACTTTTTCCCTTCCGATTTGTAAATTGTATCTGTTGTCGATTGATCTGAGTTATCCTGCCTGAATAAATCTTCAGTAACAAATTCAAGAGCAATATCCTTTAGTAATTTGCCGGCGTCTTTTTCAAGGGAATGGACCCTATTCTTAACATTATCGGGTAAAATCCCTTTTATTGCCTGATATCTAAGGATTTCAGCCTTTATCATCTTTTTTATAAACTCTTTATTCATATAGCTGCCTCCTAACTTTCAAAATAAATACTCAAGATTCCCTCATTCAGCTTGGCTGATGCCATTTGATATCTCCTGAGAGTACTTGGAATAGGAATATTCCTCTTGAAGTTTCCAATTTTGACGATTATATCAGTGCCTGATTCAAAAAGATCAAAAGCGCTTTTCTCTGCCAATGGTATGAATATGTCAAGTCGGTAGCCTTTGTCAGTCTTATTGAAGGTTTCGTTAACAGTAGTTTTTAATACCTTAAAAATATTATTATCGGTGAGAGAATCGGCAACTACTCTATCCAGTCCCTGAACTCCGTTTATATCTGCCTCATACCATTTAATTCTGAATATTGGTACGTTAGTAAATATTGCTTCGATTTCTTCAAGATACTTTTTTTGAATCTCCTTCCATTCTTTAAAAAAACTGTTATTAACATCTTCCGGGATTATTCTGTTTATATAAAGACCATCAACATTAAAATTATAGAGATTTAGATACATATAGTTTCTTTTTGTTTCTTCCACTACCATTTTTTCCGGTATTGTAACAAGCCTAATACTGCAAATATCCCTATCCTTTAATAACGTTTGAAGATTTCCAAGCTTTATATATAGCTTCTCGATGTCGTTCATTGCCCGGTCATCCGGCATCTCAAGTTTAAATGCCGCTTTAGATATGGGTCTTAATACTTTCATTGCTACCTTTCCGATGGGGAAGAGTTTCTCCATATACCAAGAAAACAGTTCCGGAAACTTAAGTAACGACAATGTTTCACCCGTTGGAGCACAATCGACTACTATCAGTTCGTATTTGCCCGAATCGAAAAGCTCACGAATCTTCAACAATGAAAAAAGTTCTTCGATGCCAGGAAAAACTACTATATCATCAAAAACCTCACTGTCCTTTTGATTTTCAAATGTAAGCATATTCTTAAAGGTTTTTGATATTGTTCCATAGTACCTTTCCATTTCATAATTTGAATCAATCTCAAGGCCATCCAGATTATCAATGATTTCTGTGGGTTCCTCCTTTAGCTCCTTCATAAACAGGTCACTCAAATTGTGAGCCATATCCGTGCTTACTATAAGAGTTCTTTTGCCCTCTCTTGCTGCCTTGACGGCATGAGCCGCAGCAGTACTGGTTTTACCTACACCGCCTTTTCCTGTAAAAATAATTATTCTACTCATATTAGCCTCCATGAGCCACATTGTGGCCACAAATAGTGATGAAATATATATCCTTTATCGCAATGGGGCGAATAAAGGAGGTTAATTGGCCATGTGCGCTTTCAAAATATTTGAAAAATATTTTGAATATTTCGCACGGCCATAAATTCATAGGTTAGTTTGGAAGACGAGCAATAGTGAAGTCTTTCAAGCTATCCTCCATCTTCAATGTACTTTGATTAATAAAAATTGTACTAATTAATTTCTCTCCATGAATAGTTCTTTATCCGAAGTATTTATGTAAAAAAATATCACTTTAAATTTTACTATAAAGTATTATTCTTTTTTTCTTACACATTTTATGTCTGGGCTTAATTATTCAATATTAATCCTCTTAACTCTTTTAACTGCATCACCGCTTTGGTTTTGTCCCGTTCTTCCATTTTTCAGAGTAGTTATAATTTTATTGATAATGCTCATTCCAACTACCTTCTCTTCTTCTGTAAGAGCTTTATATATCTCATTGAGATAAAAGGACAACAGTCTCTTTTCCTCGTCAATAAAAGCTTCGGCAGCTGAGGTTAATACAATGTTTACTACTCTCCTGTCTTCATTTCCCCTTACTCTCTGAACCATATTCTTTTTCTCAAGCCTGCTGATTACTCCGGTGGAAGTATTTAAAGGTGCACAAATATACTCTGACAGTTCGGTCATGTTGGCCGTTTTCCTTTTAAAGAGATAAATAAGCACCAATATCTCATTTTTAGAATACTCCATAAAAGCCGTACTCCATTGATCCGGGAAAAGCAGGAATTTAAACTCATCTATATAGTCAAGTATTAATGTTTCAAAGTCAAGCCCTTCGTTTGTAATTGTTAACACTCCTTTTAATAGTTCTTTGTTCGAAGTATATTTTCATTCTACAACCGAAGTATTTATTTGTCAAATAATATTTTGGCTGGTAGATAATTTTATGAGTAATTTGATTTATCCTCTATATTTAACAATGTACTTCCATACGAACTTTTAAAATGTGTCGGACACAAAACTGCGGAATAAAAAGAAGTTATACCTCTTTTTATTCCGCAGTTTTTAACCATCCTTCCACATTTTTAAAAGTTGTATTCGCGTACATATAGCAAATTAGATGATAAATCAAATTTAAATATACTATTACTCAGCACTAAAATATTATTTGACTGCATTTCATCATGTTTAAAACCCATTTTTACTTTAAGTCTATAATATTAGCGTTACCTTATTCCTTTGTAAAGAGCACTCAGCAGAACCTTGTTGGGGTCCTGGCTCAGTTCCCATATTGCAGCACCACCAAGATTTTTTTCCTTTATGAACTGTGCTTTTAATCCGATTGACTGCTCATCCTCATAGCTTATAAAAGTTGAACCATTAAACAACCAAGGTACCATTGACTGCTTATGAAAGTATCTTGTATAACCTGGAGTATTTAAATAGTTCGCTACTATACTGGCGTAGCTAATCGATGACCCTCCGGAATAAGTCTGATACAAGCCATTCTTGGCATTGGTTACCGTTGTATACCTGTAGCCATAAAACGGCACACCCATCACAAGCTTCTGTGCAGGTACTCCCGCTTTTAACCAGCTATTAACCGCTGAGTCTACACTCCACTTTTGCTGAGGTGAGGTATCTGTATTATTGTATAGGGGGGCATTAAAATCAGTAAAACTTTCCCAGTTTCCGTGAATATCGTAGGTCATAACATTTGCATAGTCCAAATACTGCTGTACTATACCAATCTCAGTATTGTTAATATACCATTCACCTGCACCACCGGCTATTGTCAATAAATATTGTTTCCCATCAATCAGGCCTCGTGCATTTAACTTTTCTCTAAGCTTTTCCATAAGTAATGTAAAGTTTTGTTTATCCTGAGGCCTCTTTACATTTGTGGACAAACCACCTGTCACCGGATATTCCCAGTCAATATCTATACCATCAAATCCGTATTTAACAATAAAATCTACGCTGCTGTCAGCAAAAGCTGTTCTTGAAGCATCGGTAAGAGCTGCATCTGAGAACCTTCCGGACCAGGACCAGCCACCTACAGAAATCAAAGTTTTCAGATTTGGATTTTTTTTCTTCAAAGCATTCAATTTATTTATGTTTGATAGATCAATATCGGGAAAGCCGAGAGTTATCTTCAAATCACTGCCAATATTAGCAAAGGCATAATTTATGTGGGTTAGCTTCCCTGAATCCAATTTATCTGGAGTAAAACCGGAGTACGCCGCCCATGCTGCATAATACCCTACTACCTTTTTAGCCGGCTCGCTCCCGGAACCCACTTCAGTAGATGTAGGCGCCGAAGGAGTCTCACCGGCTCCATAAGCTCCATTTACGAAAGCTTTATATGCTTTTAATGCCAGAATACCGGCAGTGCTAAAAGCGTTAGTTGTCGTCTTTCCTGCATAAAGCTTTTCTATTTTATTCTCCTCTGCTCCATATGAGGTAAAACTTAATAAACTAACTGATATAACTGTAATAATCAGAAGATATGTTAACAAACGGAATTTCTTAGAAAACTTCATAAACCTTAACCCTTCTATGTAATATTATTAAATTATTTATTTTATGTTAACAACAAGCAGACATTATGTCAACCGAGCAAGATTTTACAGTTTGAAGTTAATACTTTGCCGATATTATTCACATGCTATGACAAGAAACTTTTAAGTTTTATAACGTAAAAAGGAGCAGAGATCGTTCAGAAATCTCTACTCCTTTTTAATTTGAGGGTCGTAACTAATTATAGATTGGCAATACTATGCCCCTCGTAAATCTGGGTTATAATTTTTTCCATGGGAAGTTCCTTTATAGAAATATCCGAGAACTCACAAAGATCTGTTAAATATCTTATAAAGTCATTGATGGAGCTGTTACCCAAATCCACCTCGAGAGTATACTCATAATCCGATTTCTTTTCAACAATTTGAGCATTGTCAATTTGCATTTCCGGCAGGGGCCTTGTTAGCATTAAATGTATGATTTTCTTTGAGCCCAGAGCAAGCTGAAGATTTTGAAGGGAGTCATCAAACACCTTTTGACCATGATTTATAATAACAACCTTCTGAGCCAGCTGCTCAACATCTTCAAGGTCATGGGTGGTTAGAATAAAGGTAGTTCCCTGGGAATTCATCTCCTTTATAAAGGCTCTTATTCGCTGTTTTGCAATAACATCCAGACCTATGGTAGGCTCGTCCAGGAAGACAATTTTAGGCTTGTGGAGCATTGCCATGATAAATTCACACTTCATCCTCTCACCCAGGGATAGTACTCTGGTAGGCTTTGATACTATATCTTCAACCTCAAACAAGCCGGTAAGATTATCAAGAGTAGCTTTGAAATCCCTGTCTGATATTGAATAGATAGCCTTGTTCATGTTAAAGCTGTCCAATGGAGGAATATCCCAAATAAGCTGGGATTTCTGTCCGAACACAGCACCGATATTACGTACATAAGTGGATCTTTCCTTATGGGGAGTAAAACCCATTACCTTGATTTCTCCGACCGAAGGGAAAAGCGTTCCTGTAAGCATTTTTATGGTAGTTGATTTTCCTGCACCGTTAGGGCCAAGTATTCCTGCTATTTCCCCTTCACCCACCGTAAAGGAAATATCCTTAACAGCATTAATAACAACCTTTTCTCTTTTAAAGAAGCTTTTTACCGTTTCGGAAAACTTACTGCCCCGTTTATATGTCTCATAGGTCTTATTTAAATTTTTCACAGTAATAATATCCATAATGTTAACCTCCAACCCCTTCATACAGGTGTATCATGTGTTTGTACAGAAATATTCCCAGCAATGCAAATAAAACACATGGTATTATTGCCACAAACATAAAGAAATTTGCTCTGCCAAGCAACGCGGCTGCCGGGAAACATCCCACCATTGCCACTGGAATAATAAATGCGGAAAAGTTTGCAACAGCCTTGTTTAATATACTTTGAGGATATTTTCCGAAGGACTTTATACTCTCAAATATCTCTGGTATTCTGGAATTCCCCACCCATTTAAAGGAGGTAGCAGCCATTATAAGTGACATCCCCATCATTACCAATAGACCCGAAATAAACAGCAATAAAAACTGAAACCACATGGATAATGAAATGGATCCTATGTTTGCAGCCGCAATACCAAACATAATACCTCCACCGGCAACAAGACCGATACTATCAAGTTCAAAGGTTGATGCAATCAAAAAAAACAGACAATCAACAGGCTTAATCAGAACTATTTCCAGACTTCCATCAATTATGTAACGCATGGTTGCCCATAATACACCATTAAATAACGCATTTGAAATTCCGGCAGATAAAGTGAATACAGACTGAATAAGCAGAACCTCATAAAAGGACCACTCGGGGAAGCTGGCACCCGAACCATAAATAAGAATGGTAACCAATGGGAAAAGTATATTACTTATTAACATAATAATTGTGCTTAAAATAAAATTGAACCTGTAAGTGGCCGCAGTCGCAAAGGATACTTTTATGCACTCCTTGTAAATTCCCACATAATTAGATTTCATTTTAACCTCCGCTGCCATGCATCGACATAAATTGAGCTGTTTTCAAATCAGGCGCCCACCCCGGTAAATCTTTTCATCGAAGCTTTGTATATAATTTCACTTGTTAACACGATCAACAATACTGCCACGGCCTGTATTCCCACTATTTGCGGTATACTCATGGTAATCCCCGCCAGTGAATATTTACCTGTAAACACCATGGTAGGAACATAGGAAATATACTGAAAAGGCAAAAAGAACAGCAGTTTCTGTAAAGGCTCCGGAAAGAATACCAGAGGAATGAGGCCTCCGGAAAAAATAGCCTGCAGCAACTGAAATACGCTTCGTATGCTTGTAGTTTGAACAAGCCAAAAGGCTGTCAATCCAATTATGTAATTCAGATAAAAATTCATCATGAAGGCAAGTCCAATTGAAAGAACTGTCCACCCGAGACTTGCCGGCATCATATTAACCTTAAATATGAACACAAATATCAAAAGGCAGGGTATAAATTCAAAAACAAAGCCTAAAATACGGTGTCCTATTTTTTGTGACAGCGCAAAAAATCTATGGTGTATTGGCCGAAGGGCAAAAGTCAGAAACTTGCCCGTCCTTACCAACATTTGCAAATTCCAGTCTGCAAAGTCCATAGTTAAATAACCAATCAGCGCAGTCACGCCGAAATATGTCAGTATTTGGGGAAGCTCCATACCGTTTATGGCATTATTCCCCGAATATACCGCCTTCCATATAAAATATTGTACTATGAAATAAACCGGACCTACAAAGATGGAAACCATAGAGTGAGTACGGTAGGCACTCCATTCCTTGTAAGTTACCATTGCTACTGCTTTTACTACCTGTAAATTCCTTTTTATATAATCCATTATTTCAACCCCGACCATATTATGGCAGATACATTATTAATAGCATGTGCATACCAATTGTCTCCAAGAAAGGGGGCAAACCAGACGGCTACCAGCTTTTCGGTGGGATCAATTGTTAAGGAGCAGGTTCCATAACCTTCATGAAAATATGTTTAAGGACTATATAAAGTCCCTAAATTATATTTCAAATCAGGGCCTAACCCAAATCTGTTAAATGGAGGGGCCTTAAATTCCTCCAGGAACTCACCAACTGTTTGATCCAGACGCAACTTGAATTTAATATATTTAACCTCTTACCGTCGTAGTTAGTGTAAACTAAGTTACACTTGTTATATTTTGAATATGCCATTTATCAAGGTTTTCACGGTTTTTTTGAAATAAAAAAACAATGACCCCCTTTTTTCCTGTATAATTGAAACTCTCACATCA
>JAEYNI010000307.1 GCA_023412635.1 Bacillota bacterium | reverse complement strand
TCTCAAAAACATTAAACGTCATAGTTTCCCATTTCATTTTGTGGACTATGTTTATGTCACAAGGATTCGCCGCTTCACTTAATGCTAAAAATCCTTCACCATCTACAGATAATTCACAGTGTGCATATGCAGTTTTATCATCATTTCTCACTTCATATGTGATTTCTGCTCCAAAAGCTTTGCAATACATTTCTGCTGCTTCAAAACTATTTTTCACATAAACTTGAGTATAATTTTTCATATTTCCCTCACAAACCCAATATAAATAATCTATAATTCGCTTTATTAAACGAATGTACAGTTATATATTTCCAGTATTAATGGTTGTCCCTTTTCTCTATGCGTTTTCACACAACCTCAGCTTCAATCCCTAATTCCACATTCTTTTATATTCCACCATCATTAGCCAAATCCTTCTAATTTTCACAAAAATATAAGAAATATATTAATAAAGCGTAATTATGCAAACTGTATATTTATTTATATATTCTTTTCGGTAACCTAGTTAATTGTATGAGTTCCTGGAGGGTCGTTCATGACCTCCCCCGGTTCATTTCGCCAAAATTTAATAGCTTTTAAAGTATGAAATCATAAAATCAAGCCTTTAATCCTCATCTTAAACTTGTTTATATAACCTAATATTGATAACTTTAGCAGCTACAATTATCCCCATGCATTCAGCTTCTCTTGTAGAGCATAAACCAAAGTTTATTTTTAAGCATTTATTACCATAAAATGGGATATAAATCATAATTTTACACAATAGTGAACATCGCAAGCAGATTGCGAGCAAACAAAAACTGCATACTATTACCAAATATGCAGTACAGTCTAGTTCTTCTTATTTTAAATATTGCCGATTAATCAAGCTTTTTTGGGTATACTTGAAAAACTTGTAATAATTACGTACCCAAGTACCATTTGAAATAAAGATACATAACCTAAACCATACCTCATTAAATAATGCACTGGATATGCTATTATGTCTCGCAAAAATTGACTATCACTGAGAAAACATATATTGGTAAGTGAAAAATATAATGATGGCAGTCCAACTAAAATCAATTTTGGTAAATTAATTTTCCATATTCCCTTTTTCCTAAGCTCACCTAATAAATACTCTAACCCCAAAAGCAACCCAATACATACACCAAGAAGTAAACTAATCACTAAATAGAAAAACATAGTAGATTCTTGTCTATAATATGAATCTGAAAGTAATTTTTCGACATGCTCCCTTAGAGCTATTATGAAAAATATTAATGCAAAATAAATTAAATACTTTAACCAAGATTTTAATTTCATAGTTCCCCTCCCAAATTATATTCTAATATGTAATTTTAAATGATATGCAATACTAATGGTCTTGTTATTCGTTTTATTTCATCCGTCATCAGTAATTCTCTGCCTGCCAGATTAACGCTTGCAGATTTGATCAATCGAGTAGAAAAAATCCGTAGCATATCCCATGTGCCCCCATGAATCTTCAATGATACATTTACCGTCCCAGTCCATTAATAAACTAAGATTATGTCGAGATTCTACTTGAATGACTGATACAGGAGTTCCATTTTGCACAACATAGATTCTGGAAATAAACTCATCTGTTCCAATTAATAAATCCTGTGAAGCATCGTCGTTTATATCGTAAACGGCATCCATTGCTACCGATAAAGCCAAGGTCCAATTTTTAAACACATATATAACAATAATTTATGAAGTTTATCAATCTTATATTGTAGGCAAATCATTCTTTCCAAGCAGTCGCTATATAAATGATATTGATTTCGTCAAGATTAATAAACTCTACATCTTTCTAGTTATTAATTAATGTTATCAATACACCATCTGTTATTTGCCTTTACTAAATGAAATGTTTTCTTATAGGCTTTTTCATCTTCGTCTGAAAAAGAAATTACAGTATCAGCGGTATTTTTATTTTCTTTTATATCAAAGCTTAAACCATTTTCCATTTCAATTATAGAGTTGAACACTGGAGGATACCAGATATCCATCGAAAAAAATATGTCCTGGGCTTTGGGATATTTGCACAATTCAGTCAAGCGTTTATTTACTTCAGGCGATTTAGAAGAATCAATAACCCGCAGAGACAAATACTGTAAAATTACTTCTTTTATATTATCAGGATAATCGGGGAGCTCTACATACTGACTGTCCAAAATAAATGCGGAATCTCTAAGTACGTAGGTTGACTCTATTGGGAAATACAATACGTCATAGCTCCATCTGTTTTGAATATATCCATCGAATTTACCATCATTATTGAAATCTTTTATGCTGTCTTCTCCGTAATGATTTTACCATTTTAAACAATTATTAAAGGTTACAGAATTGTAATATTAAGCTGATATAAAGCTGATATGCCCTAAAATGTTATAAAAAGAGTCAGAGGCGTTGAATTTACTTTCCCTCTTTGTTATGTACTATGCTTTGTACGATGATCTCATCAGAAAGATCATTATTGGCAGCAGCTATCATTAGATCACAGATGCTATATAAGGTATTGTATTCATAACCAAGGTACTCACTCATATTAGCCTGTGGATCAAGGTCAATTCCCAATATCCTTTTACCCCTTCTTACCAATGCTGCTGCAATTTTCACAGCTGCAGACATGGTGTGATCACTCACTGCAAGTCTGCCGATAGGCGTTGCAGTAGTGATCTTTAGCAGCAAGTAGAACATCCGCCACTTTCCGCGAACAAATTCCGCTTCATTTGCAGGCGTATATGATTACTACTATAATAAAAAACGTGCTTTTAAAAAACGAGTTTCTATCTTTTGTGAAAACATTGCTTCTAAAATACCTATCCCCCAATTAATAAATAAAATTTATGCACCTAATAATACAAAATAATTACAGATATTGTATAATTCTATTATGCATGGGGTTTTGACCTCGTACAACAGTTAATTTATTTAGCTTTTGAAATCTTTTGTATATATTTTGCGGCCTTTTCTATATCCACCACCGCTGAACATTCATACTGCTCTTTGAAATTCCAATCATAGAAATTTGTACTGTAGCTCGTTTTTATCAGTATATCCTTATACTCTTTCGGAGATAGAGTGTTATTTATTGATTTGAGTATGGCGACAAAACCACCTGTTACCGGGGAAGTGGATGAATATGAGAAATATGGTATAACATCCCCGTTTACTGCTTCTTTCTTTTCGATAACTGATGATATATATCTATCGATGATTAATGTATTATAGTCATAGTGAAAAATGTTTAAATCGGGTGGCCTTGCCATTCCATTCGACAGTAACGGAAACATGCAGGAGGGATAAATGTTATTTTTATCGTCGTTATTTATGAAGGTTGTTACAATTCCTTTTTGTACTGCATTATCTACAGCGGTATTCACAATCTCTCGGTTTACACTATTGAATGTATCAGCTGAATAAGTAAGAATATCAATTTTGCTCTCCACAGCCCAATTTATGGCATCGACCATATTCTTCGCAGTTTGATTTTCATCAAAAGCATATGTGTTAAGTGCATAAATACTGCACTCAGGTGCTATTTCACGTAACACAGAGGCCATCCAATAGCCATGACCTTCTTCATCATACAGAAGATCCGTTTTTCCACTGAAATCTTTCCCTTCGGTATATAAACCCTGATGCTTATTCATTGCAAAGGAATGATCAAGAATACCTACCTTGATACCTTTTCCTTTACCGATTTTTTGTGCCTGCGCCACCTTATGAATTGTGAAATATGTATCTCTGGAATTAGCATTTTCAAAACTGATCACATCAAGCTGTGGCCTAGTTGTTTTTTCTGCAGAAGCGTTTGCCGATGTTGCTTCTGTTTCTGATTCCTTTGCCGGAGAGGTTGATGAAGATGTTGATGCCTGCTCAATTGCTACATCATTATTTTTGCTGACACTGGACTCGGATTGCGTATTATAATAAACAAACTGGAAAATGCACAAAGCAATCAGTAGTAGTATAATTACGCTCAAAATAATTAATAGATTTTTTTTTAACATTATACCTGCCCTCTAATTTTTTTATTTATTTTATCATAAATGTTAAAAGTCTACAAATTCTGCAACAAATTATATGTTTCCCATATTAAATGTTGAGTGTAAAAAACTGAGTGGAATAAAAAGCTATCGTATGAAAAACTGCACCGCTATTTACTCTAATGTCCTAATTTCCATGACTTTAGCTTATGAATAAACGAATTAAGTCTCTATTCCGTTGGACGCATTCCGATATTCTTTTTAAATGTATTACTTAGATAAAATTCATCTTTATAGCCAACTTTACCTGCAACATCATATAGCTTTTTATCTGTAATCCTCAGCAGTTCTTTTGTCTGTCCAGACGCACATTTATAAGATATTTGTTTATAGATGTACCAGTTGCTTGTTTAAATATTTGGCTTAAATATCCGGTACTCAAGTGAACCTTTGCTGCAATTTTTCCAATATCCAGGTTACTATTAGAGTAGTTTTCTTTAATTAATTCTTTGCACTTTTGAACTATCATTTTATCACTATCACTGTTTTTAAAGTTATACATCTGATAAATTTAAATAAGAATTCCTAAGGTTTCAACCACTACCGCACTATTCAATCTTCAAAGATCAACTGTTCCGACGCAATAGACTTATGATCTGACGTACTTTGAATAGCAGAGTATCTGATGTTTGGCGTAAAAATTAACACAAGTACACTTGAGGCACTTGTGTCAGCCATTGTCATGTCCTCCGATAAAATCAAGAGGACTCTTTACTTTAAGTACATCCATACGCATAAGGTGAAGATACATACTGGTAGTTTGAAGACTAGTGTGTCCCAAAAGTTGCTTTATATGA
>JAEYNI010000305.1 GCA_023412635.1 Bacillota bacterium | reverse complement strand
CCTTTCCCTTATATGGTAACATCAATTAAAGTCTAGTAAATTAATTGGAATTAGGGTGATTAACTTTGAAAGTTTCAACAAAGGGAAGATATGGTCTGAGAGCTATTGTTGATCTTGCAATTCATAGCAAGGAGGGGCAGGTATCTTTAAAGTGCGTTGCTGAAAGACAGGATCTTTCTGAAAATTATCTGGAACAGTTATTTTCATCATTAAAGAAGTCCGGTCTTGTAAAAAGCATAAGAGGCGCTCAAGGTGGTTACCTTCTTGCTAAGCCTGCTGAAAATATTTCTGTAGGGGAGGTTTTGAGATCTCTGGAGGGAACACTTTGCCCTGTTGACTGCATAGATCTTGAAATGCCTGTAAGCTGTGACAAGGCAGATTCTTGTGTTACAGCTACTGTTTGGGCAAAATTAAGAGATAAAATAAATGAAGTTGTTGATGCTATTTCTATTGCGGACCTGGTACTGGAGTATGAAAGTAAGACAAAAAATGATTATATATATTACATATAATCCTGTTTTTATTTATTTTTGCATGGGTATATTATTAAGGAGTACTTGAAATATTAGCTATTCCTGTTAGTCAATTAATAAGGGAGTGTTCAACATGGGAAACAGAATTATTTACCTAGATCATGCAGCAACCACATATGTTAAGCCGGAAGTATTTGAGGCAATGAAGCCTTACTTCTGCGAGCATTTTGGTAATGCTTCATCGATATATAGCCTTGGTCGTGAAAGCAAGAAAGCCATTGAAGAAGCCAGGGAGAAAGTAGCGAAGGCTCTTGGAGCAGAAGCAAGAGAAATTTACTTTACAGGTTCGGGAAGTGAAGCGGATAACTGGGCCATAAAGGGAGTTGCAGCAGCAAACAAGAAAAAAGGTAATCATATTATAACCTCAGCAATAGAGCATCCTGCAATAATGAATGCATGTAAGTACTTACAGGGAGAAGGTTTCGAAGTAACCTACCTGCCGGTAGACAGTGACGGTATGGTTTCTTTGGAAGACCTGAAAAAAGCTGTTAAGGATACAACAATATTGATTAGCATCATGTTTGCAAATAACGAAATCGGCACAATTCAACCAATACAGGAAATTGGTGCCTTTGCTCGTGAAAAAGGTATTCTTTTTCACACAGATGCTGTACAGGCAATAGGAAATGTTGCTATTGATGTACAAAAAATGAACATTGATCTTCTTTCTTTGTCGGGACATAAGTTTTATGGGCCAAAGGGTGTAGGTGCCCTATATATAAGAAAGGGAGTAAAAATAAATTCCTTTATGCATGGCGGTGCCCAGGAAAGAGGAAAGCGAGCGAGCACAGAGAATCTCCCCGGAATTATCGGTCTGGGAAGGGCAATTGAGCTTGCAATGGAAAACATGGAAGCCTATAACAAAAAACTTATAGACTTGAGAGAAAAAACCATAGAAGGTCTTATGTCACGAATACCATATATAAGACTTAACGGGCATAGAACAAACAGGTTACCAGGTAACGTAAATATATCATTTGAGTTTATTGAAGGTGAGTCACTGCTTCTAATGCTTGATATGATGGGGGTTTGCGGTTCCAGCGGATCGGCTTGCTCTTCTGGCTCACTTGATCCTTCACATGTTTTAATGGCTATAGGTTTACCTCATGAAATTGCTCATGGCTCATTAAGATTAACCTTTGGAGAAGAAAACACACAAGAGGATGTAGATTATATTCTTGAGGAGATACCTAAGATAGTAAGCAGATTGAGAGATATGTCACCACTTTATGAAGCTGTAAAGAACAAAAAATAGTTTGAGCGACAGTATATAACGGAAAAGAGGTTATGTAAAATGTATAGTGAAAAAGTTATGGATCATTTTTCAAATCCAAGGAACGTTGGAGAAATTGAAGATGCCAACGGTGTGGGTCAGGTTGGAAACGCTAAGTGCGGAGATATAATGAAAATGTATCTTAAAATAGAGGACAATGTTATTGTAGATGCAAAATTTAAAACATTTGGCTGCGGAGCGGCTGTAGCTACAAGCAGTATGGCAACCGAGCTCGTTAAGGGTAAAACCGTAGAAGAGGCTATGCAGATAACTAACGAAGCTGTTGCGGAGGCTCTCGATGGGTTGCCGCCGGCAAAGATGCACTGTTCAAACCTTGCAGAGGAAGCTATTGCTGCTGCGCTGGAAGATTACAAACGGAGAAATGGCCTGGCTGCAGATGAAAGTGTAGATTGTACCGGCTGCTGCAACAGTTGTCATCACAGCCATGGTCGTGAAGAAGATTTTGATGAGGATGAGGACTAAAAATAGCTATGAATTAATTGAAACGGTTAAATAATAAGTAAGTTCGGGTTATTATTTAACCGTTTCGGTATTATAGACTTGTTTGTATAGGAGAATGTAGTGAATGAGCTCAAAAAAGGTTATGCTGGGAATGAGCGGCGGTGTAGACAGTTCTGTTGCAGCCGCTATTTTATTGCAGCAGGGGTATGAGGTAATAGGAGTAACTCTTCAGATTTGGCAGGACATGGACGAGGAAGTGAAAAAGTCTGAGGGCGGCTGCTGCTCACTTTCGGCAGTGGATGACGCAAGAAGAGTTGCCAATAAGCTTGGAATACCTTATTACGTGCTGAATTTTAAGGATATTTTTAATAAAACAGTAATTGAATATTTTAAGGAAGAGTATTTTAAGGGGCGTACTCCAAACCCATGTATAGCCTGCAACAGGCATGTAAAGTGGCAGGCTATGCTGGATAAGGCCGTTTCCATGGGAATTGACTATATTGCAACAGGACATTACGCCAAGGTTATGCTTGACCCTGCGTCAGGAAGATACATTTTAAAAAAATCAGTGACTGACAGGAAAGACCAGACGTATGCACTGTATAATCTGACGCAGGAGCAGTTGAGCAGAACGCTTATGCCTGTTGGGGACTATTCGAAAGAGCGTATCAGAGAAATCGCAAAAGAAATTGGTTTGTCTGTTGCGACAAAACCCGATAGTCAGGAAATATGCTTTATTAGTGATAATAATTATGGTAGATTTCTAAGTGAAAACAGTGATAAAAAAATTGTACCCGGTAAATTTATGGATACCAAGGGTAATGTGCTGGGAACTCATAAAGGTATAGTTCATTATACTGTCGGACAAAGAAAAGGCCTGGGTATAGCCTTTGGAAAACCAATGTTTGTTGTTGCACTTGATGCTGAAAATAATAGAGTTATTTTAGGAGAAGACCAAGAGGTTTTTTCGGATACACTTACAGC
Organism: Bacillota bacterium; assembly: GCA_023412635.1. Classification (GTDB taxonomy): domain Bacteria; phylum Bacillota; class Clostridia; order Acetivibrionales; family DSM-1351; genus Ruminiclostridium. The sequence continues at coordinate 15,763 of JAEYNI010000305.1, read as the reverse complement.
ATCGGACCTTAATTTTATTTCTATTGAGAAACCTTTTGATGGCATGAGAGTTAATGCTAAAATCAGGTATTCAGCCCAGGAAGCTCCTGCTGTGATTCGTGTTATCGATGACAAAAAAATTCGTGTAGTATTTGATGCTCCTCAAAGAGCAATAACACCGGGGCAATCAGTAGTTTTCTACGACGGAGATGTAGTTGTTGGCGGAGGAACAATAGATTGAAGTTAATTGTCTGTTAAGGTGATATCTTGCAGGTTCCATTTACCTTGTTCATAAATAAATCAAAAGGGGTGCGAAAGCACCCCTTTATAATAAGGATAAAAATAAAAATTAATCTGGTACTCTTACATAATCTAACGGATTCTGTGGTTGGCCATCTTTAGCGACTTCAAAATGCGGATGTGGTCCGGTTGATTTACCGGTTTTTCCAATTAGAGCTATTTCTTGACCATTTACAACTTCGTCACCTTCTTTGACAAGAAGTTTACTACAATGTGCGTATGAGGTTGTTATTCCGCCGGAGTGCTTGATAATTACCATATTTCCATACTCGTCATTCCATTCGGCTGTTATTACTACTCCGCTTTCGGCTGCTACAACCGATTTACCGGAGTCACCTTCAATATCAATACCTGTGTGTTCTACTTTTTCTTTAGTAATAGGATGGATTCTTTCTCCATAAACAGCTCTGATATTTTTACATTCTGATGCGGCCACACCATGTTTAGACTAATTGTTGAATTTTCCGCATAAGCTAAATTAGTAGCAGAAAGAGTAAAGCCAAGAATGCATATGGTAATAGCAATTAAAATGGAAAAGTAATGATTTATTTTTTTTGTTTCTTTATAATTAAGCATAATTGTTAGTCTCCTTTTTATATTTTCTGCGTTTTCATTCAAAGCAGAATAGACATTTCACATCCTCACATTTCCACTTTCTCATTTCCACTGATTAATGATAAACATTAAAAATATATTGACTTCCATTAAAAGTAATATATAATTATATTGTATAAATAACCAATAGTGGAGGATGCTGGGATGAGTAATGAGATCAAAGCTATTTCAATTAATTGTGAGAAAGATAAAGAAGTCAAATTCACTTTAACCTTTAAGCTGATATTAGGAATTTCTATTTTCCTTTCGGCTATTTTATCATTAACAGGAGTATTATATATAAGTGATGGTGTTTCAGATCAAATATGGAGGTATATTGGAATTAAACACTTCTTGTATAGTTCATTATTCTTTATTTTTATTATTTTTTGTTTTATTTCCTTGATTAGTATAGCAGTAGTTAAGAGACCTTTTTCACACATTCTAGTTTGGTGTATATTCTCAATTGGGATACTTCTGGTTGTATCATCATTTGCCTTCCCAAGGATAGACGGCTATGGAGCAAGTGGGTTTAATATCTATTCAAAAGGGAAATTTACATTATGTGATGGGACTCTGCTGTTAATCGGACTGCTGGGAGTTTTGTTCTCAAAAATAGTTAAGTATGGCTTCTTATATCAAAGGAATTCAGATACTACAATATAAAGTTATAATTAATTTAGAAGAGGTTTACTTATGGCTATAATTTTAAGATTGGATAGGGTCATGGCTGACCGAAAAATATCATTGAATGAGCTTGCTCAAAAGGTTGGTATTTCTAATGTCAATTTATCAAATTTAAAAACAGGAAAAGTAAAGGCTATAAGGTTTTCGTCTTTGGACGCTATCTGCGATGTACTGGATTGCCAGCCGGGAGATATAATTGAATATAGAAGGGATCCTAAAAGAACAAATGAATGATTGAATTATAGATATTTTATCTGTTTATCTGTTGGCTAAATAGTTATATATAAGGGGGCTGAGATATGAGTGTAGGTATTACGCATAAGGGAACGGTTTTATTGGAAACAGATAGGTTATTATTGCGACCTCTTACCGAAAATGATGCACAGAAAGTATATGATAACTGGACTAGTGATGAAGAAGTATCGAAATACATGAGATGGGATAGACATAAAAATGTCGAAGTTACAATAAATTGGATGAAGGAATGCGAGGAAGGTGCTAAGAAATTAACATACTATGATTGGGGAATTATACTAAAAGACATTAATGAACCTATAGGCTCAATTGGTGCTTTCATAGACCAAAGTGAGCCTGACAGATACGAAGTAGGCTATGCCCTGGGTAAAAGATATTGGGGTAATGGATATGCAACTGAGGCGCTTAACTGCGTTATCAATTTCCTTACAAAGGAAGTAGGAATCAAGAGATATACAGCGCAGCATGCACATCAGAATCCTGCTTCTGGTGCTGTTATGAAGCATGTCGGGTTTACTTATGCAAAAGATGGTTCATATACAAGTTTTGATGGAATGAGAAGCTTCAAATGTAAAGTTTACTACCTTGATTCTGAGGGTTAGCAGGTACTTATACCATTATAACTATTTTAGCTCATATAAATGAAGGACTTAAGAGGTGAGCAAATTAATTGGGGGGTAACATAAATGTATCAATTGGATAAGAAAGATATGAACAACATTTCACGGCTTTTTCAGGGATGGGAGGAGACCTTAATTTGGTCTTGCTTACAAGGGTATATGGGAAATGCTTGGGCAGACAGAAATGAGAATCCTCAATCTGCACAAATTATTATTGGGGATTTTTGCTTTTTCGCAGGTGTACCCGACCTTGAGCTGGTTCAAAACATACCTTTATTCTTTGAACCGGATTACATTTTGATGGTACCTCAAAATGTAGAATGGGGAGTGTTAATTGAGCAGGAATACGAGGATAGCTTTAATAAGTTCATGCGCTATGCAATAAAAAAAGAACCAGAAGTTTTTGATAGATGCAAATTAACAGCCTACATAGAAAATTTACCGTCTGATTATATATTAAAAATGATAGATGAGGAACTATTTTATAAATGCAGGTCAGAACAATGGTCTCAGGATTTGTGTTCTCAGTTCTCATCCTATGCCCAGTACAAAAATAATGGGTTAGGGGCGGTAATTCTTCACCGAGATGAGCTTCTCTCGGGTGCCTCCTCCTATGCAGTATATAAAGACGGAATAGAAATAGAAATAGATACAAAACCTGAATATCGAAGAAGGGGACTGGCTCTGATTTGCGCATCCAAGCTGATACTGGAGTGCCTTGACAGAAATCTGTATCCAAGCTGGGATGCTGCCAATAAAGAATCTGTTGCTCTTTCAGAAAAGCTTGGCTATCACTTTGATAAAGAATATGTTACTTATTCTGTGAAAGCACGACAAAAGTAAGAGAACAAAAAGGAAAGATAAGTATAAAATAGATTCATAGGAGAAAACATGGAGTTGATTGGAGGAAGCCCATTGAATGAATATTAAAATAGTTGATGCAGAAAACAAGCATTTGACAGATTGCAAGATGGCTCTACAGAAATCAGAACTTGGAAGAGTTTACTTCCCTGATGAGGATAAAGTACATAATGCTGTAAATGAAGGCATAAGCAAAGGTGAGATAAGTGTGGCAATAAATGACGAAAGTGTAGTACTGGGTTTCATTTGGGTTATACAAAAAGGTGCGTTTCATAGCTACCCCTATCTGCATATCATTGCTGTTAAAGAGGAATATCGCAGTCTTGGAATAGGTAAGAGACTTATTGGGTACATAGAAGAGATTTCCGGGTCATCGAAATTATTCCTGGTAGTTGCTGATTTCAATCCAAGAGCTAAAAAGTTCTATTTGGATTATGGGTTCAAGGAAGTAGGTTGTATCCCTAACTTGTATAGGAATGGCATAACGGAGTATTTATTGGTGAAGGAAATTTTGAAATAAAAAAAGCCTTGGATCAAGAGGCTGTTTCTTTTACTTCTGAGGGTTTGTCCGAAGTATGCTGATAGGCATGTTTTTCAAAAACATCAAAGCATTCACTCAGGCACTCCTCAATAACGTCTGAACTGATTAATACGTTATCCGTATTCAATTTTCTCACCTTCTTTCAACTACAATATTAACTATACACCTATTATGCCTCAATTGCAATGAAATATTATGTTAATTTTTGAAAAATAACAGGGCAGCTGTAAGAAACCGCTGCCCTGTTAACTCTGAAGACTATTTTAAAAAATCACAAGGCTTCAAATACAGGCTTTCTCTTTTCATAATGTACAACACGCTTAAATCCTATGTTTTTCAAGTAATCGGCGGCCTCTTTAAAGCTGTAACCAAGATGCTCAGTGAAGTGGGAGTCAGAGCCGATAGTAATAATTTCTCCGCCAAGTTCAAAATACCTTTTAAACACGTCATAACCGGGGAGGGGCTGCATAAGATCGGAACGCAGCCCTGAGGTGTTAAGCTCAATTCCTTTGCCCTTGGCGATTGCAGTTTTCAATATTTCGTCGAGGATATCGCTATAATCGGTATATTTTAATGGTTTATCTTCAAAATCCCCATATCTCGAAGCATACCCGATATGACCGATAATGTCATAATTATGGTAAGCAGTTATTGATAACAGTATTTCCTGTAAATATCTTTCATAAGACTCTCTTTGCGTTCTTCCTCTGAAAAAGGTTTTGGTATATGGATCCATCCTGTCGATAATATGAACAGAATTAATAACAAAGTCGAAAGGAAACGAATTTAAAACCTCGTTTATCTGATCCACAACATGGGGCTGAAAGCCCATTTCCACGCCTATTAAAACATCAAGCTTTCCCCTCCACCTGTCCTGTATAGCCCTGAAAGCTTCAAAATATTTATTATAATTTATTAAAAAACTCACATCAAATTCCGGGTAGTCATAGTCAACATGGTCAGTGAAAACGATTCCTGTTAAACCAATTTCCACGGCTCTTTCACAGGCTGCTTCTGCATCCATTTTGGAATCTGTAGAAAAATTCGAATGAATATGATTGTCATACATTGTATCTTTCTCCTTTGATAAGTATAATTAAACTGAACCATTCATGTTATTTTATCAATTAATTGGATATCTTAAATATAGATTATATGTTTTAAGATACCTTAGCTGCTAAAGTAATATTATCAATTTTAAAGATTTAAGTCAAAATTAAAGAGAGAATTTTTAAGCGTAATAGGGACGCAGATTGGAGAACGCAATGAGTGAAGAAAAGTCACTAGCAGAAGTTTTAGAAGAAAAATTAAGTTATAAGACGAAAAATGCATGGGAACAAAGTAAAAATGAAATATCAGAAGCCTTTAATATTTGTGAAACTTACAAGGAATATTTAGATAGGGGAAAAACTGAAAGAGAGTTTGCAGCAAATGTTGAAAAGAAGCTGCTTGAAAGCGGCTACGAAAACCTGCAGAACTTTATTAGTCAGGGAAAAAAATTGAATAAGGGCGACAAAGTTTATTACATAAATAAACACAAAGCAGTTGCCTGCGCAATTATCGGAGAAAAACCCATTGTGGATGGAATCAATATGGTTGGTGCACATATTGATTCACCAAGACTTGATATCAAGCAAAATCCTCTTTATGAGGACTCGGGTCTGGTACTTCTAAAGACCCACTACTATGGAGGAATAAAGAAATATCAATGGGTGGCTATTCCATATTCACTACACGGTGTTATTGTGAAGGCTGACGGTTCAAAAGTTGAGATTTCCATCGGAGAGGGAGAAAATGACCCGGTATTTACTATTACAGATCTTCTTCCGCACCTTGCCCAGGATCAGATGCAGAAAAAGGCTACCGAAGTAGTCGCCGGCGAAGGTCTTAATCTTTTAATTGGCTCACAGCCTTATGATGATAAAAAGGTTAAGGATAAAATAAAACTGAATATTTTAAAAATTCTAAATGAGAAATACGGTATGATAGAGGAGGATTTCCTTTCAGCCGAACTGGAGGCTGTTCCTGCTTTTAAAGCTAAGGATATTGGTCTGGACAGGAGTATGATCGGTGCATATGGACAGGATGACAGAGTTTGTGCCTTCACCTGTGTTAAAGCTATGCTCGATGTACATCCCGGCGATAAGACCGCACTTTGTATATTAACCGATAAAGAAGAGATAGGAAGCACAGGAAATACCGGAGCGCAGTCCAATTTCCTTAGAAGCTTTATAGCCAAGCTAATATATTTGACAAATGAGAACTATTCCGATTTATTGCTGAATCTTTGTCTGGAAAATTCCTTTATGCTTTCTGCAGATGTAAACCCCGGCGTAGACCCGTCCTATCAGGAGGTTTATGAGAAGAAAAACGCTTCATATATGGGGAACGGAGTTGTAGTACAGAAATATACAGGTTCCAGAGGAAAATATGATGCCAGTGATGCCAGTGCCGAGGTAATGGGATTAATAAGAAAGCTCTTTAATGAAAATGGAATAGTATGGCATACTGCAGAACTTGGAAAGGTTGATCAGGGTGGAGGGGGAACAATAGCTCAGTATGTTGCCAATTTAGGCGTTGAGGTACTTGACTGTGGTGTCCCGATTTTATCAATGCATTCTCCAGTTGAAATCACAAGCAAAATAGATGTATATATGTGCTATAAGGCAATGAAGGTCTTTTTAGAAAGTAATCTGGGATAATGGATAGCTTTCACAAAATGTATAATATTAGTAAGACATTCATAGGTGCATTCATAGAAAATGTATTCATGATATCTGTATAGTTTTATTTACATCGTGATAAATTAGGAGAACAAATGATTAAATTCGGACCATCGGGTAATTCCGACAGCTTTTATGAACAGGGTTACAAGTCATCTTCTCAAATGCCTGCCTGGCTTGCAGGCATGGGACTTGAGGCTTATGAGTACTCATGTACCAAAGGTGTAAAAGTAGGTGAGGCTACGGCTGCCGAAATTGGCCAGCAGGCGAAGGAGAACAACATTTTCATGAGCATTCATGCTCCGTATTACATTAATATGTCCAGTGTAGAAGAGGAAAAGAGAGAAAACTCAAAGAGATATATACTGGAAACATTAAGAGCTGCGAAGTGGATGGGAGCGGATAGAATCGTTGTTCACACCGGCTCCTGCAGCAAGGTAGACAGAGCTACTGCTCTCAGATATGCTTTAAAAACTCTGGGTGAAACCGTTGAGTTAGCCGATGCTGCAGGTTTCGGGGACGTGCACATTTGCCCCGAGGTGTTGGGAAAACATAATCAGCTGGGTACCATTGAGGAGATAATGGAAATGTGCCGTGTGGATGAAAGGATAATTCCCACCATCGACTTTGGGCATGTGCACGCCCGTGGTCTGGGAAGGCTTAATTCTGAAGAGGACTTTGCAGAGGTAATAGATATAATCGAAAACTCAATCGGGAAGGAAAGAACAAAAAACATACACTGCCACTTCAGCAGGATTGAGTTTTCAAAGGGCGGGGAAAAGAGACACTGGAACTTCTCCGATACACAGTTTGGTCCTGAGTTTGAGCATCTGGCCCCAATATTGGTAAAGAGAAAAATGGAGCCGGTAATAATCTGTGAGTCAAGAGGGAAAATGGCAGAGGATGCTCTGGAAATGAAAAAAATCTACCAGAAGGCAAAAGAAAAGTATGAGTGAACTAACTCCAAGGCTGCCGGGGTTCTATACTAAGTATTATGAGGAGGTTAACAAAATGAAAAAAGTTCTTGTTATAAACGGCCCGAATCTTAATTTGCTGGGGACTCGTGAAAAAGCCGTGTATGGAAGCGAAACACTGCTGGATATAGCAAAAGCGGTGAATATCACTTCAGAACAGCTTGGTCTTGAAACAGACTTCATACAAAGCAACCATGAGGGTGAAATTATTGACAGGCTTCATGCAGCAAGAGGTGTTTATGAAACGGTAATAATAAATGCCGGTGCATATACACATTACAGTATAGCCATACGGGATGCCATCAAGGCTATAGAGATTCCGACAATTGAGATTCACCTCTCAAACATACATAGCAGAGAAGAATTCAGACATACCTCAGTAATTGCACCTGTTTGCGTGGGACAAATCTGCGGGTTTGGCAAAATGAGCTATATTCTTGCTTTGCATGCAGCAGCAAACCTGTAAGCAGTGTATAACAACTGAGTTATTTATAAGGATTCAAATAATAACAATTAATTAATATAAATCAGGATTTGTAAATTTATCATAAATATAGGGATTTTGGAGGAAGCTAAATGTATAATATAGAAAATCTTGAAAACAGGCTTAACAAATTCAGAACAAAACTAACAGAAATGAAGCTTGATTCTGCACTGATAACAAAAAGAGAAAGCTACATGTATTTGTCAGGCTTTACAGGTACATCTGCAAACTTGCTGATAACTGCTAAAAAAGCTTACCTGCTTACAGATTTCAGATACATGGAGCAGTCAAAAAGACAGGCCCCTTTGTTTGAAATCGTACAGCATAAGCCTGAGATAAATGATTCCATCAATGAAATATTAAATTCGGAGCAGGTAAAAACTCTCGGATTCGAGGATCATTCTGTCAGCTACTCTTCATACAGTGTCCTGAAGAACAAGTTAAGCAATATTGAAATAAAAGGTATTGGCTTAACTGTTGACGAAATGCGAAGTATAAAAGATGAGCAGGAAATAGAAATTATTGCCCAGGCGGTTAAAATTGCTGATGATGCTTTGATGCAGGTACTCCCACTGATAAAACCCGGTATTACCGAACTTGATGTTGCAGCTGAGCTGGAATATAAAATGAAAAAGCTTGGAGCCACCGGACCCTCTTTTGAAACAATAGTTGCCTCGGGGCTCAGATCCTCAATGCCACACGGTGTAGCTTCCGATAAGAAGCTTGAGTTGGGTGATACGATTACCCTTGATTTTGGAGCTCTGTATAACCATTATTGTTCAGACATAACCAGAACGGTGTTTCTCGGTCAACCTGACAAAAAGCTGCTGGACATCTACAATATAGTATTAGAGGCTCAGCTTACCTCAGAAAAAGGGGCAATTAGAGGAAGAACTGGCAAAGAAGTAGATAAAATAGCTCGTGACATAATTTATTCCAAAGGTTTTGAAGGGAAATTCGGGCATGGTCTTGGACACGGTTTGGGTCTTGAAATACATGAAAACCCTAGACTATCAATTGGCGGGGATAAGGTTCTCGAAAACAATATGGCAGTAACTGTTGAACCTGGGATATATGTTGAGGGTTTAGGGGGAGTCAGAATTGAAGATACTATTATTATCAGAGACAATAACCCTCAGATTTTGACAAAAGCCTCAAAAGATATAATTATTCTGTGATAAATAGATAAAACGAATCATCCAGCTGGAATTGCGAAATAAACGGAGCTAAAATACTATATTAAACCATCAAATTGAAAATTTTTCTTGCCTTATATGAAAAATTAATTTAATATAATCTAGGATACAATTAAACATAATAAGTTTTTATGGTATTTTTTATTTTATAAAGTGTATATTTATTTATATCATGGAGGTAAGATATGATAGTAGCAGGTGATTTTAAAAACGGCGTAACCTTTGAATTGGATAATAATATCTTTCAGGTAGTTGAGTTCCAGCACGTAAAACCCGGAAAAGGAGCTGCTTTTGTTAGAACAAAGCTGAAAAATATAGTTACAGGTGCTACAGTTGAAAGAACTTTTAACCCAACAGATAAGATGCCAAAAGCTCACATTGAGAGAAAAGATATGCAGTATCTTTACAATGACGGAGATTTGTACTACTTTATGGATGTTGAATCCTATGAACAGATACCCATAAACAAGGCTTCAATAGGAAATACTCTTGATCTTGTTAAGGAAAATGAAGTAGTAAGAATACTCTCACACAAAGGAAATGTATTCGGTATTGAACCACCTACCTTTGTTGAGCTCGAAGTTACCCAGACTGACCCTGGCTTTAAGGGTGATACTGCTACTGGTGCCACCAAGCCTGCTACTGTTGAAACAGGTGCTGTTATAAAAGTTCCCCTTTTTGTCAATACTGGAGATATAATCAGAATTGACACTAGAACAAATGAGTACATGGAAAGAGTAAAATAAATAAAAATAACTCAACTAAATATGAGGAGGTAGGATTATGAGTTACATTAGTGAACGTGTTGCTTTCATAAAGGGCTTGGCTGAGGGTATGAAAATTGATGAGACATCAAATGAAGGCAAGCTTTTTACCGCTATCATTGATGTTTTGGATGACATTGCCCTTGCAATTGAGGACGTTGAGGAAATTCAGGACGAGATGTGCGAGCAGGTTGATGGTATTGATGAGGATCTTGCCGAACTCGAAAAGATAGTGTATGAAGATGAAGATGAGATCGAATTTCAGGAAATAGAATGCCCCTACTGTGGTGAAGAGATGGAAGTTGACCTTGACCTAATTGATGAAGATGCAGAGTCAATAGAGTGTCCCCATTGCCACAAGAAAATTGAACTGGAATGGGATTGCGACTGCGACTGTGAAGATGATGACTGCGACTGTGAAGATGATGACTGCGACTGTGGCTGTAATCATGATCATGATAAAGAATAATTGATAATATTAAAGACTGCTGACCTGTTGGTTGGCAGTTTTTTTTTGCCGGTGGATTTCATTTATTAAAATAAAAAATCCGGTAAGATACTCTCTTATTGGATTTTTTGTACTTATAATAAATAATTTACAATTCTTATGCTTCTAGTATTGACAATATAAAAGCATAATTGTATTATTGTATTAAGAGGTTAATACAATAATACAATTTAATAAGAGAGGAATAAAAAGATGATGAAAATTAAAATATGGGTTATGTTTTCACTAATTCTTTCACTTGCTTTGATTTCAGGCTGCACTTATGGCAGTTACTCAACGACAAAATCTGTGGAAATTAGTACATTTTCAAAGATGTCAATGTCATATGAAAAATTTAATGGTTATAAGACGTCAGTGTTTAATATAGAGGAAGGTGAAGAATTCGAAGTAGACGTTTCAATAGTATCTGAGGAAGGAAATCTTGGACTGACTGTTGTCAGGGAAACAGAAACTAAGGGTGATAAAAAATTAAAGAGTGAAGAAAGTGAAAATATATATCAGGGAAATGAGCTTCCGACCTCTGATTTCAAGGTAACTCTTGATAAACCTGGAAAATATAAAATTACAGTTACAGGAGAAAATCATAAAGGCAAATTTAATATAACCTGGGATCAAGTCAATAAAAAATAATCCTTTTGATAAAGAGAAATGGCAAAGGACCAAATAAACAGGAAAAGATAATGGAATTAGTAAAAGAGGTGTTATACAATGGCGAACGATTTTTCATCAAATGTTCCGATATATCTTCAAATTATGGATGATGTCAAACTTAAAATTGCATCTGGTGCGTGGGAACCGGGGCAAAGGTTACAGTCTGTAAGGGACCTGGCAGTGGAGTTTTCAGTAAATCCGAATACTATGCAAAGAGCTTTAGCCGAACTTGAAAGAGCTGGCCTGCTTTATTCCGAAAGAACTTCGGGAAGATTTGTTTCACAGGACCAGCAAAAGATCCTTCAAGCCAGAGATGAAATGGCTGAGGAGTATACTGATAATTATTATAACGCAATGCAAAAGCTAGGATTTAAAAATGAAGAAATTTTGAATATAGTTGCAAACAAATCAAATCCGAAAAAGGAGGAAGCTGAAGAATGAACAAAATAATTCAAATAGACTCACTAAAAAAGATCTATGGTTCAAAAGTAGTTTTAAATAACATATCTCTATCAATTGAAAAAGGAACGATCATAGGTCTTCTAGGGCCAAATGGCTGTGGAAAAACATCTCTCATAAAAATAATTGCAGGTTTAATTAAGGATTATAGCGGGAAGGTTTTGATTGATGGAAATGAACCTGGTGAATACACAAAAGCTATAATATCCTACCTTCCGGAGAAAACCTATTTACCCGATAATTATAGACCGAAGGATGCACTGGATTTATTCAGGGATTTCTATACGGATTTTGACAGAAGTAAAGCTGAAGAGATGTTGAAACAGTTTAAGCTTGACTCCAATCAGAAAATAAAAAGTATGTCTAAAGGTATGCAGGAAAAGGTTCAGCTCATACTTGTAATGTCCAGAAAAGCAAAAATTTATCTGCTTGATGAACCCTTGGGAGGATTGGATCCGGCTTCCAGAAAAGCAATGTTGGATATAATTCTTAACAATTATTCAGAAGATGCAGTAGTACTTATATCAACACACCTGATTAATGACGTCGAAAGAATTTTTGATAGAGTTATTATGATCGGAGACAGTAGAATATTGATTGACGATACTGTGGATAGCATACGTGAAAAAAATGGTAGGTCGGTAGTCGAAATATTTGAGGAGGTATTCAAATGTTAGCCAAATTATTGAAATATGAATTTAAAGATACTGCCCGTATCATTCCACTATTTTATTTGATAACACTTATTTTTGCAGGAATGGTACTTTCAGCAAAGACATTAGATATTGAATGGTTTCAGGTAACTACGTCAGCATTATTACTGCTATTGGGTATTGCAGTTTCAGTCATAACCTTTGTAATCATAGTTATGAGATTCTATAAAAACCTTTTTTCAAATGAAGGGTATCTGATGTTTACACTGCCTGTTAAGCCTTATATGCTATTAACTTCGAAAACTATAGTTTCGTTTTTTTGGATGATATTGAGTTATGGTGTAAGTATTGGGGCTTTATATACCAGTATGTACGGTTTGGGGGCTATGGGGGAATTATCGTTAATTTCTGAGGAATTAACAAAATATGGATTGGATAAAGCAATTTACTTCATAATTCCGGTAGTTTTGCTAGCAACTCTGTATTTTCTATGTCAGATTTTTTTTGCCATAACAATTTCAAATAGGTCAACCTTCCATAACTTAGGTGTTGCAGGTGCATTTCTGATATACATTGTCACCAATATAATATTACAAATTCTAGAAGCTATTTTCACTATTTTTGTTCCACTCTCGGTTGAGATTAATTTTGTTGATAAAATAAGTGCTTCTATAACATCTCAAAATATGTTCGGCTATTTATTGGAAAGTATTAAAGGAGCCCAGCCAACAAGTGTAATTATAGGTCTTGGTGGCCTCATTTTCGAAATACTGATGATTTGTACTCTGTTCTATATAACCTCAAGGAATATGAAAGACAAGGTGTCATTAAAATAAAATACATTCAATTTTTAGGTACTAGTTGTATTTAACTCAGCTTAATCGGTAAATTAAGCTGAGTTATTTTTTATGTCATAAACTTGGACAAAGCCTAATATATATAACAAGGCATAAAAAAATATCCCTCGCTTCTATTAAGTGGTGGATTACCCTCTGGCTTTCAGGCGGTGAGGATATCTCTTGCCCTGTTGAAACGCTGCTAAAGTGAGTAAATTTTCCTACAACCGGGAAATTTACTTTGAATTGAGGCGTTATAAATAACTTATTTTAGGAGATGCATACATATGATTAAAGGGGTTCAAAATGACATTATGCCCTATTTAATACAAAGCATAAGGGCAATCTTAATGAAGATGGACGCAGAGAAGTTGGACAATCTTCAGGAAATACGAATGAGAGCGGGAAAACCGCTGATGGCTTATTACAGGAATAGAGATTTATTTGTAACTGCTGACGGAGAATTATTAAAAGATTCAAAAGCTGCATATATTGTTGCTCAAAGTGAAGTAATTAAGTCCGTTGAATTGATGAGTGAAAATTCTGTATATGCCTTCCAGGACGAGATCAAATCCGGGTTTATAACCCTCAGGGGAGGGCATAGGGTAGGTCTTAGCGGCCGTGTGATAATCCAGGAGGGACAGATCAGAAACATAAAAGATTTCAATGGATTAAACATCAGAGTAGCAAAAGAAATCTCCGGCTGCTCAAGCCATCTGATAGGGTACATAATAAAAAGCAATAAAGACATATATAATACTCTGATAATAGGCCCTCCGCAATGCGGAAAAACAACAATTCTGAGAGATGCCGCAAAATGTCTGAGCAATGGATATAAAGATTTAGATTTTGAAGGCTTGAAAATTGGCATAGTTGATGAACGATCCGAAATTGCAGCCTGCAGTAAAGGAATTCCGCAAAATGATGTCGGTTTCAGGACTGACGTAATGGATAGCTGTCCAAAGGCTCTTGGGATGGAGATGCTTCTGAGAAGTATGTCTCCAAATATTATCATAACCGATGAAATCGGTACTCGGGGTGATAAGGATGCAATATTGAAGGTGCTTAATTCAGGGGTAAAAATCATAGCCTCGGCTCATGGATATAATATTTCAGAGTTGAAGCTGCGCGAAGAGCTTCTTGCTCTTATAAAAGCAGGAACCTTTGAAAGATATATTGTACTTAGTTCCAACAACGGTCCGGGAACTCTTGAGGAAGTGATTGATTCACAATTAACGGTCATTTACAGGAGGTGTTCCTGATGATTTTTAAAATAGTAGGTGCAGCAGCACTAATATGTGCAACCAGTCTGATCGGGTTTTCTTTAGCAGCAGATTGTTCTAAACGACCCAGAACCCTTCGTGAATTACAGGCTTTATTTCAGATGTTTGAAAATGAAATAAGTTATTTGTCAAATCTGCTGTATGAGGCTTTCCTTAGAATATATCAAAACTCCAATCTGACGGCAGCTATAATCTTTAAAGCGGCAGCTGAAAATTTAGTAACTGGTGGAGTAACAGCAGATAGAGCCTGGGAGAATGCTGTTAATGAAAATTATATAAAATTATCATTAAGTAAAGAGGACAAGGAGGTTCTTGTTACCTTTGGTAAAATGCTGGGAAGCTCTGATCTTGAAGGACAGCTAAATAATATTAGACTTGTTTCCTCACAGCTTAAGCTTCAGGAAGCAAAATCCGAGGAAATGAAGCGTAAGAACGAGAAAATGTATAGAAGCCTCGGGGTTTTAAGCGGTTTAGCTATAACAGTCATATTGTTTTAATTTAGTTGTTCTTACAATGTGGTCTCATATTTTTAAAGCTGCATTGCAGCAAAGGAGGTAACAATGAGTGTGGATTTAATCTTTAAAATAGCAGCCATAGGAATTCTTGTATCAGTACTTAATCAGGTGCTTATCAGGTCGGGAAGGGAAGAACAGGCTATGATGACAACACTGGCCGGCATTGTTGTAGTGCTAATGATGGTTTCAAAAGAAATAGCAGGTCTGTTTGCAGCCGTAAAAACCATGTTTCAGTTCTAATACATTAATTTAGGGGAACTGTGAATTATATACAAGAACTTAAGGTGAAATTTACGAGGGTACTGATGCTATGGATATACTTCAAATTGTCTGCATTGGCATTGTAGCTGTTATATTATCGGTTACAATCAAACAGCAGAAACCTGAAATCGCACTGCAGGTCAGCATAGTAACAGGGCTGCTGATATTTATAATTATTGTGGTCAAGCTTACATCGGTTATTGATTTTATAAAAGCCTTCAGCAGAAAAGCTGATATAGATGCCACATACATAACCATTCTATTGAAAATAGTTGGTATTGCATATATTGCCGAGTTTGGAGCCGAGGTATGCAAGGATGCCGGAGAAACTTCAATTGCATCAAAAATTGAACTGGCTGGGAAAGTAACTATTGTGATTCTTGCGGTTCCGATAATATCCTCCCTTCTGGACCTGGTTGTAAAGCTAATGCCGTAAAAGGGGATTCTAAAGTGTCAAAGCTACTAATGTGTCGAAGCCACCTTAGTGGCTTGGGAGGTTAGCTTGAAAGACTTCGCTAAAGCTCGTCTTCCAAACTAACCTATGAATTTATGGCCGTGCGAAATATCCAAAGTATTGTTAATGAAAACTATTTACAAATACTTAGTGTTTACAATACTT
>JAEYNI010000286.1 GCA_023412635.1 Bacillota bacterium | reverse complement strand
TTATTGCATTATCCAGAAGTACATTTTTCCAACCTGAAATAGTAGGCTTTGTCCAATCAGCATATATTCTCTTTATAGTAGGAGTCCCGTACTTGGCTATTTCCTCCATAATACCTTTAATATTGCTGTATGGTACGTTTTCAGCATCAATAAGGACTGCAAGCCTCATTTCATTTGAATTCATTTAATTAAAATCCCCTTTCAATTATTATTTAATTAATATACTACCATATTTTCTTTAGTATCCAAAATATTTCTGAAAAGTAAAATCAATTATTTACATATAAAATACTCGTGATTTTGACATACTGTATACAATAGCCATAAATATTTATCCATTCTGTTTTTGTTGATACTGTGGGTACCGGAAGAATAGTAATCCCAGCTTCCAGTATTACTTAAAACTTATTGCAGTGGGATTGTTCATATGTTATCATAGTGTAGCAGCTGGTATTCTTTTGAAATCAGACTTGTTATTTAAAAATGCCGTATTGGCACTTATTTACGACTTATATCCCTTGTGGAATGAGAACGGAGGTTGATTTATGATTAATATCAATTTTACTTCAAGTTAATACCCCTCTTAGCCATCATTGGTTTCAGCATTCTATTTTTGAATGTACAATCGTCCCCTCATTAATAACATAAAAATACATACAGTACGTTAAATTCAAGAATAATAACATAAGTAAATGCTGTAATTAATGCTTCGGCTTATATTAGTAAATGTTTAATAAAATATTTAACTATTAGGAGGAGTTATTTTGAATTCTAATCAGGAAAGAAAGTTTTTAGGTATTGAACAATTATCTTTAAGAAGTTTAGTAATCGGTTCTCTGGGCTCATGCATTATTACAGCAAGTTCCATGTACGTTGCTCTTAGAATGAGTGCACTACCATGGCCTACCATTTTTGTTGCTGTTCTATCCATGGCTCTTCTCAAGCTATTCGGAAAAACTACAAATAATGAAATAAATGTTACTCAAACAGCAATGTCAGCCGGTGCCATGGTAGCGGGAGGTCTCGCTTTTACCCTTCCAGGGCTTTGGATAATGGGTATTTGGAAGGGATCGGATAATTTCTCCGATAATTTCGTCAAGGTTCTTTTAATTGCAATGGCGGGTATGCTCTTCGGAACTGTAACCTCCTATATTTTGAGGTATAGATTTATTGTTAAAAATGCTCTGCCCTATCCTATAGGCCAAGCGGCAGCAGAAACAATAAAAGTCGGTGATACCGGAGGCAAGAAATCTGTTGTTTTGTTCGGAACAATGGCTGCCTCAACTTTGTATACCTTCCTTAGAGATCAGCTGAGGTTTGTTCCTGATGCTTTTATGTTCAAAAACTCCATCGGTATCTGGAACTCACCTATGGCTGTTGGTATGGGTTATATACTGGGAACCCTTTATACCGGTGTCTGGTTCCTCGGAGCTTTGATTACAAATGCCTTCCTTGTTCCCTTCGGTCCAAAACTCGGACTTTTTGCAGATACTGCTTCAGCCAGCGCTTTTGCAACGACTTCAGGTATTGGACTGTTAGTGGGTACAGGGCTTGGAGTAATCTTAGGAATACTAATTTCCGGGATTAAAAAACTTCTTTCAGCAGCAAAGACTGCTGATTCTGAAATTGATGAAAAAAGCAAAAAGAAATTTTTCGATTACAGCAGAATTCTTATTATTATTGCTACAGCTTTAGCTTTTATATTATCAATAGCAGCAGGTTTATCGGTTATCCCTTCTATTTTGTTAATCATTGGGGTGTTTATTGTTTCTGTAATGGCAGCAACAATTACCGGGCAAACAGGAATAAATCCAATGGAGATATTCGGAATTATTGTTTTATTGGGCATTAGAATCTTTGTTGATATTGATGCGACAGATGCTCTTTTTGTTGCTGCTTGTGTTGCTGTAGCCAGCGGTTTCTCAGGAGACCTTTTCAACGATTATAAAGCAGGTCAGGTGCTTGGAACAAACCCAAAAGCGCAGCTGGTATCACAAATAGTCGGCGGTGTTTTTGGAACTGTAGTTGCTGCAATTTCATTATTTGCAATAATAAATCAGTTTGGTGAAGTAGGAACGGGAACAGCTCTTCCGGCAGGACAGGCTGTAGGAGTTACTGCTATGATAAATGGTATTGGAAATCCTGTGGTTTTCGGTATTGCAGCCGCAATAGGTGCAGCACTGTATTTGTTGGGCCTGCCAACAGCAACTTTGGGTATCGGTTTATTCCTCCCCTTTACAATATCCTCTGCTGTTTTCCTGGGAGGTTTAGTACGCTTTGTATCTGATAAGCTACGTAAAAATAAAGCTGACGAAACCGGTAATGTGGCTGCGTCAGGTTTACTGGGAGGAGAAGGTATCACAGGAGTTGCAATAGCCCTTGTAAGAATGTTTACGGTATCATAATGGAAGAAATTTGTATTACTTATTAAAACATTAAGGAGTGGTTTTGTGGGTAAGGTTATTGGAATAGATATTGGCGGAAGTACAACAAAAATTGTAGGTTTTGACGGTAATACAATGATTGCCCCGTTACTGGTTCGTGCTAACGATCCCATTGCTTCGGTATACGGCGCATTTGGAAAGTTTCTCAATACTCATTCCTTGAAGATTGAAGATATAGAAAGGGTCATGATTACAGGAGTCGGCTCCTCTTTTTTAAACAACAGACTCTTCGGTATTCCAACAGGAAAAGTCGATGAATTTATGGCAATAGGTCTGGGTGGACTCTTTTTAAGCAATCTTAACAAGGCAATTATCGTCAGCATGGGTACGGGAACAGCACTTGTAAAAGCTGAAAATAATACGGCTGTCCACTTAGGAGGTACCGGTGTTGGCGGCGGAACACTTTTGGGCTTGTCAAACAGAATGCTCAACGTCCGTCATTTCGATGAGTTAATAGAAGCCGCCAACGGTGGTGATCTTTCCCATGTAGACCTGACCATAGGTGACATTTCCAAGGAAGTTATGGAGACCCTGCCCAGTGAAACCACTGCCTCAAACTTTGGTAAAATAAGCGATTTGGTTACAAAGTCGGACCTTGCCATGGGTATAATAAATCTTGTATTCCAGACCATAGGCATGATAGCAGTTTTCAATACCAGAATTGATAAGATTAAGGATGTCGTTCTGACTGGAAACCTTACCAATGTACCCCAGTCAGAGTACATTTTCAGCCGGCTCAGCAAACTGTATGAGGTCAATTTCCAAACTCCCCCCAACGCGGAATACGCTACAGCGGTTGGAGCGGCTATATGCTTCAGTCGGAATGTAGCGTTTAGGGAAGTTGTATAGAAATTTTATGGTAGTTAGAAAGACAAACCAGTAATAAAGCCACGAAAACCAATATCAGCTAGAAGAAAAAGGCATAGTCAAACTTATGAGCTATGCCTTTCAACTTCTAGTGAAAGCGAAGATTTAAAGTATGGAGGGGTGAAAATAGTCGTAACAAATCACCCGCAAATTACAAACAATATCGTTATTTGAAACCCTTAACAATCTTAATAATCTCCTCCTTGTCCATACCACTCCTTATCCCATATTGCCATATTTCATATTTTATTTTTTCGGACGGTTCACTCTCTACCCAGATAGCAAAACCGGTATTCTCGCTGTAAAGTACTTCATGGCCGTTTACTTTTAATTTTTGTATGTTTGATTTCTCTGCTTCGCTATACTCGTCAAAACCAAAGTTTTTGGCTGCTGAAACACGGATTTGAAGATTGTTACCATCGCTTCCGGCATATAGCAGATCAATGCTCCCAACCCGCTCTGCTTGTTCAAGCTTTTCATAAGCATATTTCAATCCATTTCTCTTTGCTTTTTCATATAGCTTATCTGGCAGTTCATCTGGAATACTTTCATTCGCATAATGAATTATACCTTCTTCAAATTCATACCCACTCGGCATAAAACTCGGCATTTTAAAGTTTTCTGGAACGTGATACAGACACGACCCAAACTCATTAATTACTATTGGCTGTTCAAGATGGTAAAATCTCTTTGTGGCTTCATATCTATCCACATCGATCAGCACCATTGATTCGCCAGGTTTCAACTCACTCTTGAGTGACTCTTTCATTTTTGTTAATTCATCTGTTTCAATATATTCATTAGATTCTCGAATATCCTCCTCTTTCATCTGAGTCATCTCATACAGTACTTTTCCGTCATCGCCAAAAAGTTTGTAACCCATGGAGCCTGCAAATGCAAGAGAAGAGAAAACTACTACAAGCAGCATGCTAAGAAGTATTACTGTTTTATATCTACGTTTTCTCAAATGCGTATGTAAATATTGAGCACATGCCTGTTTTATCTCATGGTTTAGCCTTTCAATATTTGTTTTGTCTGGTGTGTCTCTTCTCAAAATCTCCTGAAAGTCCTCAAAGGACTGCAATTTTTCCATCTTTTAAGACCTCCTTGTTTTCAGTCAAATGTTTTTCCACCTTTCGCTTTCCACGTTCAAACAGCTTTCGTACAGCAGACTCTTTTTTATTCAAAATGGCTGCAATTTCAAAGTACTCCATTTGCTCAACCGTTCGTAGAATTAGAACATGTCTTTCATTAAACGACAGTAAGTTCAATGCAAGCTCAACTTGTAGGCTGAATTGGTTTTGCAGAATAACCTCCTCAACGTTAGGTACTTTGTAATCACTTTCAGGAGTTAACGCAATAAATTTGAGTAACTTTCTTTTACGAATTTGATTCAAACAATGGTGATAGGCTATACGGTACAACCATGATTTCATAGCCGTCTTGTTGTTCAGAAGCGGGTAGTGAATATATGCCTTAAGAAAAACCTCCTGAGTAGCATCCTGGGCTTCGGGAAAATTTCTCAACATATGATAGCAATAATTTAATATGGGTCCACCATACTGATCAATGATTCCATCAAAGTCACTATTATTTTCATGCATGTGGAACAAATCTCCCTCCTCATTTTTAACTTCTTTCAAGAATAAAGACACTTGTGCCCTCACTTTTGTGACATAAAAATTTGGAGCCTATAAACTTTTAACATATAGACTCCAGTCTTTGCTTTTCGCGCGCCTGGCAAAACTAAGGTGTAGTAAATCTTTGGAGTATCCTTCAGCATAGCATAAATAATTCAGGCCGACGTAAGTCGGCCATCCATAACTCTTCACTCTTCAAACTTCACTAATTACTGCTTTTCCCTCTGCTCTCGTCCTATTCATGTCAATTATCCGCTGATTGGCAGAACCTCTGAATTTCAGGAGAAGGTTCTTCTCATTAATTATGAAGGGGCCGTCTATCAGCAGATCGGTGTTGTTAAGCAGTTCATCAAAACCTGTTCTCTGCTCTGAAAGATCAATCAGCTGCTCGTATGTGTAGCCGGTGTAGGTAATAACATTCAGGCCCAACTTTTTGACTTCACCGGCAAGCACTGCACATGCCTCGGCCTGCTCAAAGGGATCTCCTCCGCTAAGGGTTATTCCGTCAAGGAGAGGATTCTTCCTTATATCACTTATTATTTTGTCAATATCAATTAATTCACCTGCGTTAAAGGAATGGGTCTGTGGATTATGGCAGCCGGAACAGTTATGTGAACAGCCCTGTGTAAATATAACCATGCGGATTCCAGGTCCGTCAGCAATGGATTCGTTTACAATTCCTGCAATACTAAGCTGTATTCCCATATGTCAACCTCCACCCATTCTTACATATGTTTTACTCTATCTCTAACTTCAGCCTGCTTTGCGTCATTAAAGCGTTCGAGAGTTCCAACCAGATAGCCGGTAATACGTCTGATTCTTTCAAACTTCCTGTCTTCTTCTTCTCTTCCGCAGCTTGGGCATGTATCACCAATTATACCGGTATAGCCGCAGACAGGGTCACGATCAACAGGATGGTTAATTGAACCGTAACCTATTCCCGATTCCTTCATTGCTCTAATGATCTTCTCAAAGGCCTCCAAATTGTTCAACGGATCACCGTCAACCTCAACGTATGTAATATGACCGGCATTGGTTAATTCATGATAAGGTGCTTCAATTCTAATCTTGTCAATTGCATTGACTTTATGATACACAGGTACATGGAAACTGTTTGTGTAGTACTCTTTGTCTGTTACGCCTTCGATAACACCGAAGATTTTTTTATCGTACTTTATAAACCTTCCGCAGGTTCCCTCGGCGGGTGTTGCAATTACACTGAAGTTCATTTTATATTTCTGTCCGGCTTCATCCATTCTTTTTCTCATATATCCGATGATTTCCAACCCCAGATTCTGAGACTGTTCAGACTCTCCATGATGCTTTCCGGTTAACGCTTTTAAACATTCAGCCAGACCAATAAAACCTATTGTCAATGTACCATGCTTTAATACTTCTCTAACTTCATCTTCCCAATCAAGTTTGTCAGAATCCAGCCATACCCCTTGGCCCATAAGGAACGGGAAGTTTTTAACCCTCTTTTCGGCTTGGATTAAATATCTTTCATAGAGCTGATCTATAACCAGATCTATTTTTTTGTCCAATTCCTCAAAAAACATATTGAGATTCTTATTGCTTTTCAACGCAATCCTTGGAAGATTAATAGTCGTAAAACTCAGGTTTCCGCGTCCATATATGGTCTCTCTGGAAGGATCATAAGAATTTCCGATTACTCTTGTTCTGCAGCCCATATAAGCAATTTCAGTATCTGGATTTCCTTCCTTGTAGTATTTCAGATTATAAGGCGCGTCAATAAATGAGAAGTTCGGAAACAGCCTTTTAGCGCTTACACGGCATGCCAGCTTGAACAAGTCATAATTTGTGTCACCCTGCTTGTAATTCACACCATCTTTTACCTTGAAGATATGTATCGGGAATATGGGAGTTTCCCCATTCCCCAAACCCGCTTCAGTAGCAAGTAAAAGATTTTTTATAACCAGTCTGCCCTCAGGAGAGGTATCAGTACCATAGTTAATAGAACTGAAGGGTGTCTGTGCTCCTGCACGGCTGTGCATGGTATTTAGATTATGTACAAAGGCCTCCATTGCCTGGAAGGTTATCCTGTCAGTTTCACTTTCTGATTTCTTAACAGCAAAAGCCTGGGCCTTATCAAGAACAGCCTCATCCTTAACATACTCAAGAAGATATTTTTTCTCTGCTTTTATGTAGGCTTCCATCCTGTTCAATAAAGGCTTCAAGTTATGCTCCTTGTTCACAAGCTCACAGACCGAATTTATTTCAGTCTCTAAATCTTTATCCAGGAGAAGTTCCAGTGATTTTCTAAGATTTTGCTTGTAACCTCTTTCGTAGGTTTTAGCAACTCCCAGAGCCATTCCGTAATCGAAATTTGGAATACTCTGTCCACCGTGCTGATCGTTCTGGTTTGATTGAATAGCTATACACGCCAACGCAGAATAGCTGTTGATATCATTAGGCTCTCTTAAGTAACCGTGACCTGTGCAGAAACCACCCTTAAACAGTTTGACAATATCTATCTGACAACACGTTGTTGTAAGTGTCAAAAAATCCAGATCGTGTATATGAATATCACCTTCATTGTGTGCTTTTGCATGTTCAGGCTTCAGAACATACATTTCATAGAACTGCTTAGCACCTTCAGAACCATACTTCAGCATGGTTCCCATTGCAGTGTCACTGTCTATGTTTGCATTTTCCCTTTTTAAGTCGTTATCTTTGGCATCCTTGAAGGTTAGCTCTTCATAAACCTTCATCAAACGTGTATTCATTTCACGTACTTTTGTTCTTTCAGCCCTGTATAAAATAAATTCCTTGGCGGTTCTGGCATGACCGGTTTCAATCAGAACCTTTTCTACCGCATCCTGAATTTCTTCAACATCCGGTACTTTCTTGTCCATTGACCCTTCAATGTGGGCTACAACTCTTTCGGCCAGGTCCATAGCAGTTTTGTAGTCCTTCCCACCTGTTGCACTTGCTGCTTTAAATACTGCACTTGCAATCTTCTCGATGTTAAAAGGCACTTCTCTTCCGTCACGTTTCCTGATTTTTGTAATCATTTGTAACTTGCCACCCTTCATATTATTTTACACAGCATCTCATCAAAACAGCGCAATAAATATGAGCAATAAGCTATTGCTCAACTATGAACACGTTTACTTCTCTCTATATTTCATTGATAAACGTTTATTACAGGTATATTTTAGATATATAAAAATATATTATTTATTGAAAACGTTCGATTATGTAAATTGATGTAGTATTATGTAATAAAATTCCTACTTTTTAAATGCCATATATTGTGTAATAATACTATCACTAAGCAATATATAGTGTCAACATCAAATTAAATCATTATTTATAGCTTTACACCAATTTTTCTCTATATTATTTACTTTTTTGCCAATTCTCTGTTTTTTGGAAAAATAATATCGAATATTATATAAATAAGTACAAATAATATATTATGAAATTACCCTATTTCCTAAAGAATGGAGTGATGTTTATGCATTTATTCAAATCACAAAATAATCATAATATTGAATGTAGCGTATACACCTGTGCAAATCATAGCAAAAGCGACTCCTTTTGCGCTTTAGAAAAAATAAAAGTCGGGACACACGAATCAAACCCGACAGAAGTAGAATGTACAGATTGTCAATCTTTTGAAAAGAAATAAAATTAGAATAATTTAATTTGCCTTATTGAGTACAGCAAAGCCAGGGCACTTGTTGTCCTGGCTATTTTTATTTTAGTATATGAAAAAATACCGTCATCTTTTACACAATAATATCAAGTACACATTTACGTGTACTTGATATTACATACTATTCGATACATGAGAATAGCTTATATATCCATATTGTTTAATAGCTTTTTTAACTCTTTTAGCTCATCTTTGGACAGAGTTACACCTTTGCCCATCTTCTCGTGATCAGGAGACCAATCACGTAAATCATACTTTGGTTCTCTGTCATTCCAGCTTACAAGATTTAACTCCTTATTCCATCCCTTGTTTGACTCTGATAATATTCCGAAATTCTCTGTTATTTCATATTTGATTTCTGCCATAATATCAAATATCTCCCATTCTAAATAATAACTCACAAGCAATCAATAGCTTATTCTATTACAGTATCAGCTTATAAAAAAGTACATTATATTATATCAGATCAGACAACTTTTCATCCTTAAAGGCACCCAGCATTGCTGCTCCAACAATTATTCCGGCATTACCCATTTCAGCCATTTTGAATTCGGGTATATGCAATTCCTTACTATAAATTTTTTCTCTTAGCAAATCAACAAGAGGATATACCAGACTGTTACCCAATTTGCTTATTGGTCCGGCTATAATAACAACCTCAGGCATTAATATATTTACAATATTGGCTAGTCCCTCTGCGAAATATAATATATACTCCTGACATGCCTTTTTTGCTCTCTCGTCACCCGCTTTTGCGGCTTCAAAAATAGTCAGTTCTGTAACCTGATTATTACAGCTATTTGAAGCAATATTAGCAAGTATTGAATCAGGGTACTCTTCAATCAGCTGCTTGGTCTGACTGATTAATGCAGACGCAGAAGCATACTGCTCCCAACAGCCTTTTCTTCCGCAGGTACAAGTTCTTCCGTTAAAATCTATTACCATATGTCCAAACTCTGTTCCTCCAAAGTTTAAACCGTTGTATATACAGCCTTCGAGAATTATTCCTCCGCCAATACCCACTCCTACCTTGATGGTAAGAGAATTATTTGTACCATACGCGGCGCCCAGCAAATATTCGGCTATGGCAACACAATTAGCATCATTTTCAACATAAACAGGTACATTAAAATACTTTTGGATTTCAGTTCTGACCTTTGCATTGTTGAAGTTCATGGTGTAGTTTTTTAATACAATTCCATGAAGGTTGTCGGTTATACCGGGACATCCAACACCAATATACTTAACATTTTTAATCTCAAGGTCTTCATCACTTAGAACTGTTGATACCAAACCGCACATATCCTTGATAATTTCTTCAAATTCCCTGTCCTTATTTGTAGGGATTGTGTCACGACGGATAAGCTTTCCATTCTTGTCCAAAATTCCGGCTACAATGTTTCTTACACCCAATTCAATTCCAATACTATATTTCATATTCAGACGCCTCGATTTTAAAATAGTTTATTACTTAATTATATATTATATATCAATTAATATTAGAATACATAGCTAATGTCTTAATCATACTTTGGATTATTTAAAACAAAATCATCATCCCTTAATTGTAAAGGCATAACGGATACTACTATGTGTTTGTGCTTTAGCAACTCTCTTTCAATATAATACCTTGTATTATTATGTAGAATTTTATGCCACCATTTCTTTACAGCAAATTGAGGAAGAATAACAGTAATCATATCACCATTCTGATAGTCGTATTCGGCCGATTCTATAAACTTCAGTAAAGGATCGACCACCTTTCTGAAAGGTGAATGCTTGATAATTAACGGAATATCTGTTTTGAGAGCTCCATACTTTTCCTTTATCTTTTTTGCGGCTTCATCATCAATAGCCACACTGAACGCTGTAACATTTTCAGATATTGTTCTTGCATATCTCAAAGCTCTTAAACTTGATCTGTTTATGCTTTCAATAGGCACTATAACTCTGTTGGTATATACCGCCTTATTTATGTCGAAGGCTTCAATTTCCTCAGGCTTCAACCTCAGCTGTCTCATTACGGCGTTATAATGTTTCTTAACCTTAAAGATCATTATTATTAAAATCGGGATTAATATTACGACAAGCCAGGCTCCTTCTTCAAACTTGGTAAAGGCGATTATAACAACAACTATTGAAGTTACAATAGCACCAAAGCCATTTATTACAGCCTTGTGCTTCCAGCCTTTTTCCTTGCTCTTCTTCCATTTCATAAACATTCCTGTCTGAGCCAGGGTGAATGAAATAAATACACCTATAGCATATAAACCCAGCAGGCTTGTAACCTTTGCTTTAAATATAATCATCAGTATTGATGCAACTATGGACAGTAATATTATACCGTTGTCATAGCTGAGTCTGTCCCCTCTCATACTGAGCTGGCGAGGAGCATATCCTTCCTTCGCCATTAAAGATATCAGCATGGGGAAACCAGAATAAGCCGTATTTGCGGCCATAACAAGTATAATAAACGTAGTTGCCGTTATATAGTAAAACATAAAATTATGTCCGAAGATTTCTTCAGCTATAAGAACAAGCATGGCGTTACCCTGAGGATTAACCTGATATAAATTTGCCAGGACAGAGCTCCCGCCGAACAAAACGAGAATTATCATTGATAGGAGAAATAAAACTCTTTTTGCATACTTAGTGCTTGGCTCCTTGAAATTAGGAACTGCGTTACTTACTGCCTCAACACCAGTAAGAGCAGTACAGCCGTTGGAAAAAGCCCTTAGTATCAGAATTATTGATAACGGTTCCACCACAGAAGGCATATTTTGGGGTGGCGGAGGTACATATCCTCTTTTTATAGTAACAAGTCCCCACACAATCATTATTATGATTCCTATAATAAACATATAAGCCGGTATTCCGAATATCCTTGAGGATTCTCTTAATCCTCTCAAGTTTCCTATCATAAGAAGGAGTACCAGAACAACTGCAATAAGTACCGAATATGGCTTGAAAACTTTAAAAGCTGTTGTAAACTGCTCAACGCCTGAGGATATACTAACTGCAACAGTGAGTATATAATCTACTGCCAATGCTGCTCCGGCAGTTACACCAGCGCGGATACCGAGATTTTCCTTTGCAACCACGTAGGCTCCACCGCCATTGGGATAACTATCAATTATTTGCCTGTATGATAACATCAAAATCATAAGCAGACATATAATTGATACTGAAATAAATGACAGCTGCTTATATGCTCCTAGACCAATAATAGGTATCAACACCATTAATACTTCCTGACCGGCATATGCCACAGAAGATATGGCATCACTTGATAAAATAGGCAGTCCCCACAAAACGCCCATCCTCTGTTCATTTAACGCTTCATTTTTTAAAGGTTTACCGACAAGGACACGTCTTACTTTTTTGAACATACAACCTCACCCGTTTACTACAAGTAATTTTTACAAAACTACAAGTAAATTCACTTAACCCTTCCGATGCTTAATAATAACTTGAGATAGAAACCTGGAATATCTGGTATTGAAGAATAACTATTGTATTCTATTCCTTTTTATTTCAATTTACAATATAATTATTTAATATATTTTTGATATTACATAAGATAGTATTATATACATTTTTAATAATTTAGCAATAAAAAAAGAAGCCGCGCACAGTTGTTCTTCAACAACCTTTGCAACGGCCCTTATAAGTTATTTATAGTTTATTTTTTCAAGCTCTCAATAAGATCGCTGATTTCCTTTGACTGCTTCATTAAATCGTCAAGCTTTTTCTGAATTTCATCTAGTTTTTGTTGATCAATCTCTCCCGACTTATCCTGAGGAGGAGTACCTGTATCAGATGCTTTTTGTTCCTCAGACTTTTTGTCCTGATCCTTTTGATCTGTAGCAGTCTGCCCTGCATCATTCTGATCTACTGTAGGTATTTTATTGTCAGAAAGCTTCAAGTCACCCTTAAAGAGATTATTCAACGCATCCTCAAGATTATCTCCTATTCCATGCTTGAAGTCTGCTCCCTCCTGATACCCCACGATGATTTTCTTGACCTGGGGGATAGAAGATTCACTTTTTGACTGTATATAAATAGGTTCTACATACAGTACACTGTTTTCTATAGGTATTACAAGTAAACTTCCCTTAAATACGTTGGATTTTCCCTGTCCCCACAAAGTATTGTATTCAGAAATTTCACTTATCTGGTTTATATTAACCTCTACCTGGTCAGGTCCTAATATATTGGTGTTCTTTGGGAAGTTGAAAAGTATCATTTCCCCATAATTATCCTTTGAGTTTCTTACTGCCAACCAGGAAATCATATTGTGTTTTCCTGCGGAAGGTGTGAATGGTCTCATCAGAATAAGCTCTTCTGTCTTGCCCAGATCACCGGGAAGTTTGATCATATTATAGTAAGCATCTATATCCCTAACCTTATCTGGACTTGTTTCATCCGGATATTTGGCAATGTTCCATGCATCCTGATTTGTATAGAAGTTTGAGATGTTTTCTTCATTAACGTTAGGGTCCAAATGATATTTCTTTAAAATTTCTGTCTGAATTTTAAATAAAGTCTCGGGATATCTGGTATGTGATGCAATATCTGCCGGAAGTGCTTCCTTTGTAAATACATCCGGATATACCTTCTGGTATGCTTGAATTATCGGGTCTTCCTTATCAATAATGTAATACATTACTGTACCGTCATAAGCATCAACAGTAATTTTTACAGAGTTCCTGATATAGTTTATACCGTTAAGGGCCCTTAAGTCTGGCTCATTGCTTTGGGTGTAGTAATTTTGAGCATATGGATAATTACCAGATATTGTATAGGCATCCAACACCCATTTAAGTCTGCCATCCGATGTTATAGTCAAAGCAGGATCTGAATCCACCTTTAAAAAAGGTACCCCTTTCTGAGCTCTCTCCACCACATTTCTATTTAATAATATCTGGGATTGAGAATTAATATTACTGGAAACAAGAACATTTGCATCCATATACTTAATGGCAAACAATACTCTATTCAACATATTCATTTTTATTTTTTCTGTATCTTTTGCATCAAAATGGCTTGTAGCGGTACCATCATAATCAATTTCCGTCTCTTTCTTTGAACTCTTTGGATTTACAATAACATAGTTGTTTGTCAATTCACCATAGTATATTCTAGGTTCTGTAATATTGAGGTTCTCCTTGTCAACGGTGTCCAATTTCAGCCCGCTTAAGAGA
>JAEYNI010000229.1 GCA_023412635.1 Bacillota bacterium | reverse complement strand
CATCACCGGGGTCGCGTAAAATACCTTCACTATCAAAGTAGCTTTCGCCGGGATTTCGCAAAATACCTTGACCATCGTAGTATTTATCTTTAAGGGAATACAAAATCATCACTCTTTCTGGAGTATTATTTATGTCATTATAACATACTTTAACAAAGTCAGAAAAGGGTATTTTTCCAATTTTGTATCAAAAGCTTTGAAATGAGACTTCAACTGTTTATTTTATATGGAGTATCAAATTTCTTGATTACAGCAGTGGTTGTGCTATAATCAAATAAAGTTTAGTACTTTTTACTTATTTTGAATTTAAATTTTTAAGTATAGAAGCATTTGGAGGTTAATTTGAAAGACTTCACTAAAGCTCGTCTTCCAAACTAACCTAACATTTTGTGCCGCTAAGCGGCTCAAAGCCACTAAAAGTGTCAAAGCCACCTTCGGTGGCTTGGGAGGTTAAATGACAGCTAATATCGATAACACATATGATATAGTTATAATTGGAGCTGGAGCTGTAGGTTGTGCTGTTGCCAGAGAACTATCCAGATATGATCTAAAGATAGCAGTACTTGAGAAGGAAAGCGATGTTGCTGCCGGAACCAGCGGCCGGAACAGCGCAGTTGTCCACGCCGGCTTCAACAACAAACCAGGAAGCCTCATGGCAAAGCTTTGCGTGGAAGGCAACGAAGGCTTCGAGAAGGTCTGCTCGGAACTGGACGTACCCTATAAGAAAACCGGAAAGCTGATCGTTGCTTTCGATGAGAGCGACTTCACCGGCATTGACAGGCTTATAGAGAACGGCCGCAAAAACGGCGTGAAAGGGCTCGAATTCGTCGGCGCCCCTGTGGTTAAAAAACTGGAGCCGCACGTTGGAGGTATCGGCGCCATGCTGTCTCCCAATACAGCAATAACGAGCCCTTTTATTTACACTGTAGCTCTTGCTGAAAATGCTGCACAAAACGGAGTAAAGTTTTTCTTTGAGACAGAGGTTAACGGTATAACAAAGAGGGACGATCTTTTCAGGCTTAGTGCCGGCAGAAAGCATTTTTTCAGTAGATATGTAGTAAATAGTGCAGGGCTGTATTCAGACAGAATAGCATCGCTGGCAGGCGAGAAGGGGTATACTGTCTATCCCTGCCGCGGAGAATACTTTATATTGGACAAAAGAACCAGCCAGTATCTCAGCATGCCTGTTTACCCTGTGCCCAGACCCGGTATAGGAGGACTTGGTGTACATCTGACACCTACTGTTGAAGGTAATATGCTCATAGGTCCCAGTGCAGAATATATTAAATCAAAGAGCGACTACAGTGCCACAAAAAATGTAATGGACCAATTATTTAGAGAGGCTAAGGAACTGCTTCCTCCTCTTGAGATGAAACATATAATAAGAAGCTATACCGGTATAAGATCAAAGCTTGTAGGACCAAAATCCGGCGGTTTCGGGGATTTTATAATAGAAGAATCTAAAGTTGTACCCGGACTGGTCAACCTTATTGGAATTGAATCACCGGGACTGACTTCCTCTGTACCTATTGCAAGAATGGTGAAAGATATAATTTTCAATAAGGAAAATCTTGTTGAAAAGAAAGACTTTATTTCAACAAGGAAGGGTATTGTATCTTTCAGGGAGCTGACTCTGGAGCAGAAGGAGAAGCTTATAAAAGAGTGTCCTGATTACGGTGAGATAATTTGCAGATGCGAGGGTATTACCAAGAAGGAAATCCTGGACGCTATAAATAATCCCCTAGGAGTTACTACCTTGGCAGGTATAAAATACCGTGCAAGACCAATGATGGGAAGATGCCAGGGAGGTTACTGCCTTACCAGAATTGTTGATATTCTTAAGGAACAAAAGGGAATTGAACCCGAGGAGGTAACTATGAGAGGAAATGACTCAAAGCTGTTTACCGGGCGGGTTAAGTAACGAGCCTATGAGCTGGGAAACAAAGAATTATGGAGCTTGAAGATAAACAGTTTATAACAGCTGAGTAATTGTTGTGCTTGGCAGAAAGGTCGATAGAAATGTTAATCAATAAGGATTTAATAATAATCGGGGCCGGCCCGGCAGGTCTGGCTGCCGCAATAGAGGCAAGAAAAAGAGGAATAGCAGATATACTGATTTTGGAAAGAGAGCCTGTTGCGGGCGGTATATTAAATCAGTGTATTCATGATGGCTTTGGTTTGATAAAGTTCAATGAAGCCTTAACCGGGCCGGAATATGCAAAGAGGTACATAGACAAGGTGCTGGAAATGGGCATAGAATTAATAACCAACGTTATGGTACAGGATATCGACAGTGAAAAGACGGTAACAACAATAAGTCCTGAAGGAATCAGAGTATATCAGGCAAAAGCCGTTGTACTTGCCATGGGCTGCAGAGAGAGAACCAGAGGTGCTATTTGCATACCGGGAAGCCGCCCTGCAGGAGTATTTACTGCTGGTGTAGCTCAAAACCTTGTAAATATCAGAAATGTAATGATAGGTAGTAACATTGTTATTTTGGGCTCAGGGGATATAGGTCTTATTATGGCCAGAAGACTTACCCTGGAGGGAGCAAATGTATTGGCGGTAGTTGAAAAGCTTCCATATTCAAGCGGGCTCCAGAGAAATATAACCCAGTGCCTTGATGACTTCGGTATTCCTCTTTTGCTGAGCCATACAGTTACTAATATAGAAGGTAAGGAAAGAGTTACTGGAGTTACAATATCAAAGGTAGATGAAAATGGTAATGTTGTCCGCGGAACTTCAAGGAAATACCAGTGCGATACCTTAATACTGTCGGTAGGACTTATTCCTGAGAATGAATTATCCTTAAATGCGGGAGTTGAGATTGATAGTGTAACCGCAGGGGCCCGTGTAGATGAAAGCCTTCAGACAAGTATTCCCGGAATTTTTGCCTGCGGAAATGTTTTGCAGGTTCATGACCTGGTGGATTATGTATCGGCAGAAGGTGAGCTTGCCGCAGCATCAGCAGTTAAATATATAAATGCTTGTAATACAAACATTATTGATGACAGGAAGGTAAGCGAAGGTTCTGCTGTCTATGAGCCGGAAGCAATAACGGTTAAGGCAGGCAAGGGTATAAGATACGTATTGCCACAGATAATCAGGCCCAACAGTACAATTACCTTTTCAATGAGAGTGGTTAAACCTGATAGGGAAAGGACAATTATTTTCAAAGCAGGAGATAAAATAATAAAGAAGAGAAAATATGTGGCATTAAACCCTGCTGAAATGATACGTTTAGACCTGAATTCAAGTGAACTCAGAGATATCGGTGAACTGGAGGTCTGCATAGATGGAAACTAAAAAAGAGATAATATGTATTGTTTGCCCGAACGGCTGTAGAATGAATGTGTTTATAGATGAACAAAACAAGGTTACACATGTAGATTATGCCTTATGCAGAAACGGCAGAGCCTACGCAGAGAACGAGATACAATATCCCCAAAGAAGTCTGACCTCAACAATAAGAGTTAAAGGAGGTTCCCTTCCTTTGGTCAGTGTCAGAAGTAATAAGCCAATTCCAAAGGAAAAAATGAAGGAGGCTGTCAAGCTGCTTAGAACAATAGAACTCACGGCACCTGTTGACTTTCATCAGGTTATCGTCAGCAACATACTGGATACTGGAGCCGATATAATCACTACCAAGCAGGTACTAAAGGAATGACCGAAAAAATCAATTGCCGAAATTGTAAGCACTACTTTATTACATGGGAAAAAAATATGCCATACGGTTGTCGGGCCTTTGGCTTTAAATCCAGGCAAATACCGTCGCTGGTTGTTTTTCAATCCTCCGGAAAACCTTGCCAGGCATACGAGGTAAAGCAAAAAAGACCTTAGGATGCGTTGTAAAGTTCATCAGCAGACTTATAAATTCCATTAAGATTATCATAAATTACCCCACATTTCCCCAATTCCTTCGACTTGGAAGTATATCTGCACTTTGCAAAAGCCTCTTTATTAACTGAAGCACAGATATGGCAGGGAATACTACCTGAACAGCTACCAAGCATTATTCCTTCAAGGGCCTCCAGCTTTATAACACTGTTGTTTAGATTTGTTGAAATGAAATTTCTGTAATAATTTTTCGAATCAAGAACCTCAAAGTTATGGCAAGGGGCCTTGAAAAGCCAAGGAACCTGCTCCTCCTCTTCAATATAGGAGGGACCCAACATCAGCGTGGGATCAGGTATAATACAAGGCACCAGAGAACTGCTGGCTTCATATTCTCCATGAGAACAAACATATTTTTTTATTATCCTGTCATAACTAAGATGCTTGCAAAAGGCACAGGAACGGTAAGATTCTATTTTATGCCTGAAATAAAGCTTTGAACCGAAGATGTTCATAAAATAAATCCTGTAAATCAAATCTGTAGAAATCAATCCTGATTTTTTTAAATAACCTATAATTATATTAATTTTATTGGGTAATAATTCCATAAAATTTCACCTCTGGAATATCTTAACATAGACTGTAATTTAATTGCCTATATTTCCCAAATATTAGTATGCTTAATACAAACGTATCCGAAAATATGTATTGGACATATGTATAAAGCTTGCAAAAAAAATACTAAATATGTTGTAAAAAAGGATTTTTTCTTCTTTTATAGAATGAATCAATTGGAAAATGTATTTGAAGTAAAAAATAGGGAGGGAAAAGCAGGAATAAGTTTTTTTATGTAATATATGTTCAATTAATTGAGTATTTTGGAGGATAAGGAATTGGATTTAAATATTAAAGAATTGGATTTGAAGCTCAAAGATTTAAATTTGAGAAGGTTAAAGCTGTTTATTGTAAATGCTGTAATCATAATTCTATTTGTAATACTTTATTTAAAGGTGGCATTTTATCTACGTGACAATTTTAATGTTCCCAGTAGAACGATAAGGTATGGGTGTCTTCCGGTTATCTATGCTTTATATTACATTTTGAAAAGTAAAAAAGGGAATTTCAATAAGATATATAACGAATTTATAATAAAAGATGTTTTAAGGAACCTGTATCCCGAATGGACTTATCATAATGAAGCAAAGATAGATGCTGAAACAGTTTATCAGACTTATCTGATTAGAAAGGGGAGCAATATCGATGTAACAAATAATATCAGCGGGTACATTAGCAATACATACTTTGATTTTTCGGAAATTAAAGTATTGAAAAATCAGTTCCTAGGGGCAAGACTCCCTAAGAAATTATTTCATGGGTATTTCTTTATTTTTAAAAACAATAAAAATATTGAATCCAGGCTGTTTGTCAGACCATCACTGATAAGAGATTTTGGAAGCATGGATTTTAAAGAAGAAAAAATCCAAACTGATACCGGTGAGTTTAATAAAAGATTTAGTACATATTCCGAAGACCCCGTTACAGCCCGATATATTCTTACACCCGCCTTAATGTCCAGAATGCTTGATTTTGACGCCAAACATAAAAATTTGATTTCATTTCTATTCTTTAAAGACAAGCTCTATATAGCTTTTAAGGGCAATAAGAATTTTCTTGAACCTGCTTTACGCAAGAAAATAACTGGTGAGATCATCAGAAGACAGATGGATATTTTCAAATTGATAGGGGCCGTGGTTGAGGAGCTGAATATTGATAAGCACATATGGATGACAGAAAACAAGAGTCAGGAGGAACAACGAAATGTTTAGATTTGTCCTAATTATAATTGCAAGTTCAGCCTTATATTATTTTACTGAGGATATAGGGTTAGCGGCAGGTTTGTTTATTTTACTAACACTTGGATTAATATGGAGCATTCAAGCGTCGGCGGTTCACAAAAAAGAGTCGATTAACCAAGCAATTGGAAACATAGAAGACGCTTTTCAAAAAAGGCACGATTTACTATCAAAGATATATGAGACGACTAAGGGCCTTATCAAGTTCAAGGAAAATGAAATGGAGGCTATTGTTGTCA
>JAEYNI010000141.1 GCA_023412635.1 Bacillota bacterium | reverse complement strand
TGAAATTGAAGAGCAGGGAATACTCCTACCCCTGCTGGAACTTAAATGTAAGTTTATCAGTTCATCAACATATGAGGATAGAATAATTGTAAGAACAAGTATAAAGAGTTATACTAAGACCAGATTGTCCTTCTATTATGAGGTTTTCAAGGAAACAAACATGAAGAACCCCATAACTACCGGTGAGACTGTTCACGTATGGACAAATACCAGTTTGAAACCGGTTAATCTGCAAAAGTGTAACGAGAATCTATTCAATATTATTGCTAAAAATGCAATAGAAGAAATAGAATAATTGTCACAAAACAATAAAATACCTAAATTTTATGAAAAGATTGCACTGATTTATTGTTCTGTGTTAAACTATGTTTACTTTGAAGCATAATTGACTTTGGTAAAATTCTGTCAGATTTTATTAAGTAATCGGGTGGTGTGCAGTGAATAAAAATATTCCAAATCTACTAACTTCGCTTAGGTTAATAATTGTACCTGTTATGGGTTATTTCCTGTATATGGGAAATTATCTCCCGGCGATGATTCTTTTTGCATTTGGCGGCTTCACAGATGTACTTGATGGATATATAGCCAGAAAATATAATTTAATTACAAAGTGGGGAAAGTTTTTCGACCCGTTGGCTGATAAGTTAATGCAGATAACTGCATTGGTATTTTTAGTGCTGCAACGCTTTATACCTACAATTGTTCTTGTAGTTGTTATTATAAAAGAGGCATTAATGTTAACCGGCGGTATTATGCTTTACAGAAAAGGAAAAACTGTTATTGGTGCAAACTGGTACGGAAAGCTGGCCACTGTTATTTTTTATTTTGCCATATTGGTAACCATAATACTTAGCCTGGACAGTCTAAATAATATATATACATCCACAGCAATCAATATTGCTTTAGGCTTGGCCGTAGCCTGCACATTATTTGCGCTTGTAATGTATATCATAATTTACTTTAAGTATTCCAAGAATTATGAAAATGGAACAAAATAGTAAGAGAATCTATAAAAACAACTACTGTAAATCTTGAGAGAAATAAGGTACACTTTTAGGTGTATCTTTTTTAATTTAGTGCAATACTGTTAATAAAACGGATAAATGATTTAATAATTATTAGTATTATATAAAAAAAATTAACTTTTATATTTAAAATGTTAATAGATTAGTAATATTTTTGTGTTATTATATAATATAAGTATTTAGTATTTAAGTATATAGTATTTTAGTATTTTATATTTATGCATTAATGTATTGATATCTTTAAGCCGTTTAGTGTGGAGGATGATTTGTTCGGTTATATAATGCCGGAGAAACCGGAGCTAAAAATAAAAGAATTTGATATATACCGTGCCTATTATTGTGGAGTATGCAAAACAATAGGAAAAAGGCACGGACAGCTAAAAAGGATGACTTTAACCTATGATGCTGCATTTCTAGCCATGCTTTTATGTTCAATCCTTAAAATTGATACTAAGATGACAAGGGAACGTTGTATTGTACATCCTTTGAAAAAAAGCTTTGTCACCCGCAATGAAATAATAGATTATTCTTCCGACATAAATATAATATTGGCGTATAATAATATTAAAGATAAGTGGGAGGATGACAGTTCAAAGGCTGCTTTAGCCGGAATGGCTGCTCTGAAGAGGACATACAAAAAGTTGGCGGTAGTATACTCGGAGAAATGTGCTATAATAGAGCAAAAGCTAAAAGAACTGGCTCAGCTTGAAAAGGCAGGATGTACGTCGGTAGATGCGGCGTCAGAACCTTTTGCCAAGCTGATGGAAGAGGTCCTTGATTATGAAAAGCTTGACGATCAAACCAGACAAATATTAAGATGGTTGGGGTACAATTTAGGAAAATGGATTTATCTTATAGACGCCTTTGATGATCTTGAGGACGATTTAAAGAAATCCAGCTACAATCCATTTTTGCTGCATTTCAAATTTGATAGTGGCAACGAGGATATTCCCGCTTTCAAAAGCCGTATAAAAAGCCAGGTTGAGTTTACTTTATTGTATTGTTTGAGAGAAGCTTCCAAAGCTTTTGAACTGCTGGATGCTAAAGAAAACAAAGGTATTTTGGAAAATATCATATACATTGGTATGTTAAGCAAAACAGATAAAATTTTATGCCAGAGGAGTTGTGGTAATTGTGAAAAATCCGTATGAGGTACTCGGAATAAATGAAGGCGCATCAGAAGAAGAAATTAAGAAGGCATACAGGGAGCAGGTAAAAAAATATCATCCTGACCAATATCAAGATAATCCCCTATCAAAATTGGCAGAAGATAAGCTGAGAGAGGTTAATGAAGCCTATGAGTATCTTACAGGCAAAGGGCAGTCTGCCAAAACCAGTAACGGCTGGAGCGGAAGAAGCAGTTATCCTGGAGGGAAGAGCAGCACCGGAGCAGGACAGAACTACGGTGACAGCAGCTTCAGACAGGTGAGAATGTATATAAACAGCGGAAACATCGCTGCCGCCGAGGCAATGCTTGATAGTATTCCGGATAAAACCGCAGAATGGTTCTATCTGAGAGGTCTGATATTTATGAAAAAAGGCTGGTATAATGAGGCAATGATGAATATACGCCAGGCTTGCAACATGGACCCATCAAATTATGAATACAGAGACGCTCTGAACAGAATGAATACAAATAACAACATGTACCGTGGAAGTGCAAATAACCGTGGCTACGGGGCAGGGCCAAGCTTTTGTGATATGTGTATGTGTGCCTGGTGCTCAGATTCTATGTGTGAATGTTGCGGCGGTGACCTGATCGGCTGCTGCTAAAGGGAAAGACATTGATTGAATTATTCTGATTTTTCGTGCAGTTAAATGCCGGGGAACTGATAGTAAATTGACTTGTGATATAGAACGAGTTCGGAGGATTTGTACTAAATGAACAATAGCTCGAGAGTAAAAAGAATTACGCTGAGCGGTATACTTCTTGCGTTTACAGTAATATGTGTTTTTCTTGCAGCGGTGCTTCCCACAAGCAAGCTGTCTTTATACGCCCTAAGCTCACTTTTTATGTCTGTAATAATATTTGAGTTCGGCACAAAGGCCGGATGGGCGTTTTATCTGGCATCAGCCATATTGTCTGCTTTACTGGTGCCAAGGCTTGAAGTAATTCCTTTTGTAGTTTTTTTCGGTATATACGGGCTGATAAAGCTCTATACTGAAAGGCTTAACAGCAGAATTACAGAGTATATTTTGAAGCTCGCTTATTTTAATATCTGCCTTATTTTAGGTCTTTTCTTCTTAAAGGAGATTATTTTGAATGGTGTTAATCTGTCTGCACCTGTTTACATAATTGCTGCTGTGCTGGAGGTCGTATTTGTGGTATATGACTATATATACACCCTGTTTATCAGATTTTACGGCTCACAGTTGAAGCAAAGATTAAGGCTTTAGATCAGGGGAATAGAGAAATAATTTGAAAACCGACGCTGTGTATATTACAATATCTGTAAATACAGAGCGTTTTTTGTATATACTCATACTAGCACCCGGACTACCGGGGGAGGTAGAAAAATGTCGTCAGCGTTTTCATATTCCATTGCTGTTTTCATAATTATACTTATAGCAGGCTGCGCCGTTAATTTGCTGGTGCAGCATTATATTTTTCAGTTACTGGGTATTGCTTTCTTCTTTACA
Organism: Bacillota bacterium; assembly: GCA_023412635.1. Taxonomy (GTDB): domain Bacteria; phylum Bacillota; class Clostridia; order Acetivibrionales; family DSM-1351; genus Ruminiclostridium. The sequence continues at coordinate 430 of JAEYNI010000141.1, read as the reverse complement.
TATATAATTATCAATTCGGCCATATTTCTAGAGAGTACATACGATGCGGTCTTTACAGATTTATTCTATAGATCGTTGCCTTCTCTTTCTGGGATTTCAGCATGCCTGATAAGTATGACGCTGGGCTTTTGGATATTTCCATCAATAAGAATTAAATTCAAGGATTAACTAAAAAGGGTTACAATAAAATATTTTGCGGTAGCTGCCGGGCTTGTGCTATAATTAAAATGTTTGCTAAATGGAATATTTAAGAATTATTTCCTTAGGACATTAAGAATTAAAGACATGCCCGTTTTTATTGTTCACTCTGTTCTTGTCCCGGGATAACTATAAAATAAATGACGGCTAAAACGGCCACAAACGGTGCAAGTCGGTGAGGACGTTATGCCTGTCGGAAATGGAGACCTTTATGAATGAAAAAGTAAAAGAT
>JAEYNI010000139.1 GCA_023412635.1 Bacillota bacterium | reverse complement strand
AAAATGAGGCCTACCGGCAGAAAAACATGGATTCGGCAAATGTATGGTCAAAGTATTTACCAATAATTGATACACTTGCAGGTACACTTTCACTTACAATAATTATTATTGGCGGTGTTCTTGTAATAAATGATCAGTTATCCATAGGTGAACTTGTTACATTTAATTCAATTATTTGGGCTCTGGGTAATCCTATGAGGATGTGCGGTTGGCTGGTAAATGACATACAGCGTTTTAACGCCTCAGCAGTTAAAATAAGGGAGTTTTTTGATACCGAAACATCCATCAGTAATCCTGAAAAGTACGATGAAAAGGAAATCAGAGGGTTTGTTGAATTTAAGAATGTCAGCTTTGCCTATGAGGATGAGGAGATTCTAAAAAATGTAAGTCTTAAGGCAAATCCGGGACAGACAATTGCAATAATTGGGCCAACCGGCTCTGGAAAATCCACACTGGTAAATCTTATTTGCAGATTTTATGATTGCAATGAAGGTGAAGTGCTGATAGACAATGTAAATGTCAGAGATATGGAACTGAGAAACCTTAGGGCGAAAATATCCGTAGCCATGCAGGATGTTTTCCTGTTCTCGGATACTATTGAGGGCAACATTGCATACGGAGTACCTGATGCGCCTTATGAATCGGTAAAATGGGCGGCAGGTATTGCAGATGCCGATAAGTTCATATCAAATCTGCCAGAGGGCTACGATACTATCATAGGAGAGCGCGGAGTGGGTCTGTCAGGAGGACAGAGACAGAGAATTGCGCTGGCAAGAGCTATTCTTAAAGACCCGTCAATTTTGATACTCGATGACACTACCTCCAGTGTGGATATGGAGACGGAATTCGAAATTCATAAGACTTTGAAATCGTTCTATAATTATAAAACAACGTTTATAATCGCTCACAGAATAGCGTCAGTAAAAAATGCAGACAAAATAATTGTGCTTAATGGCGGACAAATAATCGAACAGGGAACCCATGAGGAGCTTTTGAATCAAAAAGGCTACTATTATGATGTATATCTTACTCAGTTCGGAGACTTTGACGCTGAAGCAGTTAAGGAGGTGGGCTAATGGCAAGAAATAAGTACGACGTAGACGAAGAACTTGTGTCGGCATTCAGAATGAAAGACCTTATAAGGCTTTTAAAATATCTTAAGCCCTACAAGCTTACAATGGCTGTTACTGTTATACTGATGCTGGTTGCCAGCGTAGCAAACCTTCTAGGGCCAATATTGGTGCAGGATGCTATTGATAACAGAATTCCTGACAAAGACATAAACGGACTGCTGCTTTTAACAGGTATATTTGCAGTAACTCTTATTATTAACGCTTTATGTTTCAAATTTCGAGTAAAGCTAATGTCGAAAACAGGTAATGCCATAGTAAAGAAAATAAGGGAAGACATTTTTTACAAATTGCAGGAGCTTCCTTTTTCATATTATGACAGCAGGCCCCATGGGAAAATCCTTGTTAGGGTAATTAACTACGTAAATTCCTTAAGTGATCTGCTTTCCAACGGCTTTATAAATTTTATAACAGATATGTTTACGCTGGTATGTATTATTGTATTTATGCTGTTTATTAATGTAAAACTAACGTTGGTAAGTCTGCTGGGATTGCCGCCTCTTATTGTTGCAATAATGCTTATAAAAAATATCCAGAGAAAAAATACCCAGGCCCTCAGTATGAAGCAGTCAAATTTGAATGCCTATATACATGAAAGTATCTGCGGAGTAAAGGTTACACAATCTTTTGCCCGTGAGAAGCAGAATGAAAGCATTTTTCATGGACTTAGTGTTACCTATAGAAAGGCTTGGATGAAGTTTGTCAAGTCAAACTTCATTTTATGGCCTATCATTGACATTATTTCGACTTCAGGTGTAGTAGTACTGTATTTTGCTGGGATAATGTGGTTTAATGACATAACCGTAGGTGTTCTTATAGCATTTGTAAGTTACATATGGAGATTCTGGCAGCCTATCACAAACATGGGGAATTTCTATAATGCTATGATAAATGCAATGGCCTATCTCGAAAGGATATTTGAAACCATAGATGAGGAACCTGCAATTTACAATCTTCCGGATGCTGTTGAAATGCCACTGGTAAAGGGTCAGGTCGAGTTCAAAAACGTAGGTTTTACCTATGATGAGGAAGATGGAAACAAGATACTTCATAATGTTAATTTCAAGTTTGATCCTGGCAGCACAATTGCACTTGTAGGCCCGACAGGTGCCGGTAAAAGTACAATAATCAATCTGCTAAGCAGGTTTTATGACGTTCAGGAAGGAGAGGTTCTTATTGATGGAATTAATATTAAAAAAGTCACCCTTAATTCTATCAGGAGACAGATGGGTGTCATGCTTCAGGATACCTTCCTGTTCTCAGGGACGGTAATGAGCAATATTAAATACGCAAGACCTGATGCTACCGATGAAGAAGCCATACAGGCAGCAAAAACAGTATGTGCGCACGAATTTATAATGAACCTGAAGGATAGCTACAATACTGAGATAAACGAAAGAGGAACACGTCTTTCCATCGGTGAAAGACAGCTGATATCCTTTGCCAGAGCGTTGCTTGCAGACCCTAGAATACTGATTTTGGATGAGGCTACCTCCAGTATTGATACCAGAACGGAGCTGGCTCTGCAAAATGGTCTCCAAAAGCTGCTCAAGGGCAGGACCTCATTTATAATTGCTCACCGGCTCTCAACGATTAAAAATGCTGATTGCATACTGTACATAGACGAGGGTTTCATTGTAGAAAGGGGTACACATGAAGAACTTTTGAATCGTAAAGGACATTATTACAAATTGTATAATTCTCAGTTCAGCGTACTTGAGGCTGTGTAAGCAGAGTTTCCAATTAATGTTTTCTGCATGAATTACTGTTTCGTATATGTCTATCAAGCAAGGAATGGTAATTAAGAGTTGTAATTCGAAATAGTAAATCGGATGCTTTACTCTGACATAGAATTAAATTATGATATATAATAGAATATATTTGGTAGGATAAACTAAAGTGGTCTATTCCTTACCACAAACTCGGGAGGATAAAATAGTGAGTATTTTAAAGAATAACTTCGGCAGCTTGCCGGATGGAACAAAAGTTGATATTTTTACGCTGACCAATTCTAACAAAGTGTCAGTGGATATTACCAATTTCGGCGGAATAATAGTTGCAATCAATGCACCCGACAAAAATGGAAATATGACCGATGTGGTACTGGGCTACAGAGACTTTGACAAATATATAGAAAATCCCGGTTATATTGGTGCTCTTGTGGGAAGACATGCAAACAGAATAGAAGATGCACGATTTGAATTGAACGGAAAAGTATATGAACTTGCTAAAAATGATGGTAAGAATCATTTACATGGCGGTATTGTAGGCTTACATAATGTTCTCTGGAAAGCAGAAATTATACAGGAAAATGGCAGTGAAAAGCTGGTGTTAACCCATACAAGCCCTGACGGAGAAGAGAATTACCCTGGAAATCTTGATGTTAAGGTAGAATACTCGCTAACCGAAAAAAATGAACTTGTAATTGATTATAACGCAGTATCTGACAAGGATACCGTAGTAAATCTAACAAATCATGCATATTTTAATCTGGCCGGTCATGCTTCAGGAGATGTTTTAAACCATCACATTTATATAAATGCGGATAGCTTTACTCCAGTTAACGAGGAGTGTATACCAACTGGGGAGATCAAAAGCGTAAAAGGAACTGTAATGGACTTCACTACACTTAAAGAATTTGCAGCAGGTTTTGAAACCGCAGATGAACAAATCCTTAATGGTAAAGGCTATGATCATAATTGGGTGCTAAATACAAAGGAAAATTTAAAGGAAGTAGCTGCAGAATTGTACCATCCCGAGAGCGGGCGCCTGATGCAGGTGTTTACTACCAAGCCAGGAATTCAGTTCTATTCGGGAAATCACCTTGATAATCATAAAGGAAAAGACAATGCTGTTTACAGTAAAAGAACCGGACTTTGTCTTGAAACTCAATATTTCCCAAATGCTATGAAACACAAGCACTTTCCGTCACCTGTCCTCAAAGCGGGAGAGAAGTATAAGCATATAACTATTTATAAGTTTACAACTAAATAAAAAAACAAAAACCCCTGACTTTCAGGGGTTTTTGTTACACTGAACTGGTCAGCACAAACTATCTTCTTGCATATCCGTTATTAAAGCTCTTTGACTGAGCTTTCTTAGCTTTTCTACATTCTGGACATCTTGCAGGCTCGTTTGTG
>JAEYNI010000065.1 GCA_023412635.1 Bacillota bacterium | reverse complement strand
CCCCATATCCGCTATAAGGCGAATAAAGGAGGTTAATTGGCCATGTGCGCTTTTAAAATATTTGATAAAATATTTTGAATATTTCGCACGGCCATATATTCATAGGTTAGTTGGGAAGACAAGCTTTAGCGAAGTCTTTCAAGCTAACCTCCATAAGCCACTTGCGGCTTTGACACTAGAAAGCAGGAATTACAGCACCTTTATATTTCTCTTCAATAAATTTTCGCACTTCCTCGGTGGTCAATGCATTCTTTAATGCTACTATTGCAGGATCATTGGCTCTGCTGGTCTTGGTTGTGAGAATATTTGCATAGGGTGAATCCTTGCCTTCTCTGAACAATGCAGAATTGGTATCTATTCCGGCTTCGAGTATCTTATTGGTGTTTGTTATGTATCCGTCAAAGTCTCCCTTCAGCCTTATTAATTGAGCCGAATCAATTTCCTTGATTTCAATTTTTTTAGTATATTCAGCAATATCTTTTACAGTTGCTGAGTGTTCGGGCAAATCGCTCTTTAATTTTATAAAACCGTTTTCTTCGAGTATTTTTAGTGCTCTGTATTCATTTGTTACGTCGTTTGGAATACCTATAACGGCTCCGTCAGGAATCTCTTCCTTTGTTTTGTACTTGACTGAATAAAAACCAATTGGTTCAACATGAATATTGCCTGCATTTGCAAGGTCATAACCCTTCTCTTTTTTCACTGAATCAAGGTAAGGCTGGTGTTGGAAGAAGTTTACGTCAAACTCTCCGTTATCTACAACCTCATTACCACGTTCACCAAGAGAACCCTCTGCTATTGTTATTTCAATATTTACTCCCTGTTCAGCCAGCTTAGGCTTAACAAAATTCAATAGTTCCGCATGGGGCACCTGGTCTGCCAAAACCTTTAAAGTCACCGGTTTATCCTTTGAGAAAGTCTGTGCAGCTGCTGTACTTCCGCTTGATGTATCAGCGGCTTTTCCGCAGCCTGCAGCAAAAAGTATAATTGATAATATCACTCCTGATAGTGTTAGAATTCTTCTTTTCATAAATTAATTCATCCTTTCAAAATTTTTGTATTAAGTGTTTTAAAACGTAACTGGACATTCAAAAATAAGCTCATATTAGTATTTACTTACATTAAAAATCTTTTTTTAATAATGTACTTTGATATTGACTCACCCAGAAACTGAACCAACTGAACCAGTATTATCAGCACCAGTACCGCAGCAATAAGTATGTCTGTCTTGAATCTGGAATACCCGAACCTTACTGCCACATCTCCAAGACCACCAGCTCCGAAGGAGCCTGCAAGGGCTGTTGTGGCAATGATTGCGATTACCGCTATAGTGAAAGCTCTGACAAGTGAAGGCAGGGCTTCAGGTATCAGCACCTTGGTTATTATATAACGATTGGGTGTGCCCATAGCTTTTGCAGCCTCAATTTTTCCTTTGGTAACCTCCAGGATACTGCTTTCCACAAGTCTGCCGAACATTGGAACACAACTTGCCACTAATGCCAGAATACATGCTTCAGGACCATAGGCTCTGCCAATAAAAAGCCTTGAGAGAGGAAGTGTAAGAATTATAAGTATCATTGAGGGCAGAGACCTTAATACATTAACAATGGCCCCAAGTATTCTGTTAAACACCGGAAGAGGATGTATTCCCTGTTTATCAGTTACAACAAGAACTATTCCCAGAATGACTCCCAGCAGCAGGGTAAAAATGGTAGTCAGAATTGTCATGTAAAGGGTTTCTTTTATTGCAGGAGTAACAATGGCCCATACATCTTTTCCAAAAGCACTTCTCAAAACTTCAATTAAGCTACTGTTTGTTAAATTCATATGAATTCCCCCTCCTTTACCCATTGGTTTGCCGCAAATTCCTCATTTATTTTTACAAATAATTTTGCCGTATCACTTTTCGGATTTCTGAATACCTCTCTGACAGGCCCTTTTTCAACTATAACACCTCTCTCAAGTACAGCCATGTTGTTACAGGAGTATTTTATTACCTCCAGCTCGTGAGTTATTAGTATTATGGTCAGACCCAGTTTCCTGTTTATATCCTTGAGAAGATCAAGTACTGATAGAGTTGTCTGAGGGTCCAGTGCCGAGGTTGCTTCATCGCTTAGCAATACATCAGGGTTATTTGCCAGGGCTCTTGCTATTCCGACCCTCTGCTTCTGTCCACCACTCAATTGTCCGATGTGACAGTTCCTTTTGTCGCTGAGTTCAACCAGTTCAAGAATTTCATCAACCCGCCTTCTGATATGCTTTTTGTCATAACCTGCAATTTCAAGGGGATAAGCTACATTACCAAAAACAGTTCGGGAGTCAAAAAGATTAAAATGCTGAAAAATCATACCAATTTTTTGACGATGAAGATTCAAATCCTTTTTAGACAGCTCTGTAATCTCATGTTCTCCAATTTTTACCCTGCCGCTGTCTGGTGCTTCGAGCCGATTCAAACATCTGATTAATGTTGATTTTCCTGCACCGCTGAACCCTACAATTCCAAATATATCACCCTTTTCAAGTTCGAGATCGATGCCCTTTAACACCTCAACATCTCCATCAGAATTTTTAAAGGTCTTATACAAATCTTTAATAATAATAAAACTGTCTCCCATGGTAACCTCCAAATCACACCTCATCTTACAGCAAACGGTAATTTAAGAACACTTGCAGCTTAAAATCATCATCTGTACGTATTCAGTACTATGTCATAGATGTCTTCTATTACTCTCAAACCACCATTGTAGCCGGCATATCCACAATTAAGCACCAGTCTGTAGGTTACCGGTGCGCTTATAATCAGCAGATCGGCCTTAATATCACTGGCAAGATCTCTTTCCCAGCCGCTGCCCAATATTATCGCCCTGTTTTTCTGAGGTTCTTCCCGGATTTCTTGTTGTATAGCACCTCCATCTATAGAGAAAGCTACTTCTGCTGATCTTAAATCAGATATTTTTGAAAATTGATATTTTATACTCTCTCTGAATTCTTCAGGTGTATCATCTATTACATATTGTTTTGCCGGAATTATACCCAATTCATTTAATAAAAACTTGGAAAAGCCTATGGAATAAGCTGCGTCCAAAATTGTATAGAATCTCCTTGGAATCCCGTATCTGAATTCAAGCATAAAGTCTGCTGTTCTCTCAATAAAGGAATAGTATTTCTCTTCTTCCTTGTTAATATAGGCATCAACGATTTTCTTATCCAGTTCACCAAACTCGGCTACCTGTCTCAGGAATTTTGTTGTTTCTATTCCTCCTATGGGTATGTATGGGAATTGTAAATAGGGTGTACCATATTTCTCTTCAAGGTGCTTTACAATTCCAAGCCCGGTCCAGGTGTTAATTAATATATTAAACTCAGCGTCGGGAATGGTTTTCCATTCGTCAACGCCTTCCGATTCATTTCCGAATAGTATATTTACCTTAAGTCCGATACCCTCAAGAATACGTTTGATCTCTTCAAGATTTCCGTTCCAGTAAGGGTCCTGATAAGGCACTGTGGCAAATACATTAACAAGGCCCTTCTGAATGTTTCCTCCTTTGTTATGCACATCCACGTATTGATCAATAATTGCATTGACAACCGATTCGTGGCTTACATAATTATTGCTTTTGAAACCGCCTGTTTCTGCGTAGACAATAGGTTTTCCCAGTGCCTGATATTCACTTGTCACTCTGCCAACATCATCTCCCACAATATCAGAGGTACATCCAGTAAGAATGACATACAAATCTGCATCTATTACCTTAAAAGCGCCGTCAACAACGTTTCTTAACCTTCCCTCACCACCATATACAACTTCAGCCTCACCAGTGTTTGTACAGGGAATTGTATTTCCTCCCGCATAGCCTTCTCCCTGACCAATAAGTCCGCTTACTTTTGAACTGCAGCCCGGGCCGGCATGCAAGATGGGTACGCCTCTCTTAATGGCTACTACAGTTTGCTGCGCTCCTATGGCACAGGAATATCTGGGCTGCTCAATAAATTTCAACATCGACATTACCTCCCAGGAATGAAAATGGATTCTGCTCCAGCCACCATTTTGTGTATGGCATCGAGCTGTGTTTGGCCAGATTGGTAACAAATTCTTTATTATCAAGGGTTTCAAGAATTCTTTCAGCATAGTTCAAAACTCCCTGATAACCGAACCCAAACTGTTCGTCACCAATTAAAAGTGTGGGTACACCGAGCTTTGCTCCCCATAGAGTCATTCCTCCATGTCTTGCTATCATGATGTCAGGACGTACTCTGTTCAGTATGTTAACAAGCTCATAGGCTTGTTTATTACAAACATTATAGTTATGAACGTCTCCATAGGTGTTTACATCATGAGCCAACGCATCCGAGGTTGGATCGCCATTGTCATATATAGGATCATGATGGAATATCGCAGCCCCCTGGACCTGGAGTCCAAGCTCTCTCAGAAGGGCTATCAAAGCGTGGCCATGAGCTGCTCCTGCTGTAAGATATGCAGTTTTTCCCTGAAGCTGCTTCCGGTATTCTTCTAAAATCGGCAAAACTCTTGCATGTTCTTTATGGATATACTCCTCAATTTCAGCTTCCCTATCCAGAACCTTTCCCAATTCTCTCAGCCACGTATCTGTTCCGGGGATTCCATAAGCCGGCGGAGCCTTTATTTCAGGAACTCCATAGACCTGTTCCAACGCTGCGCCTATATATGTTCCCAAGGTAGGACATATTTGTATTGTCGCTGCTGCTTCAGAAATATACTCAAGATCAGCAACAGTAGAAAATGGAACAACATAATTTGCTTCATAGCCTAATGGCTCCAATAGCTGGTCAAAAATGTGTGAGCCCCAGAAATTAATTATGTTAACCTTATTTGACTTCTTCCTTGGTGGCTTAACAATTTTTCTAACTATTGAGTGATATGCCGAATCAAAGCCTGTGGTCCAGATTTTTGATTTGAAGCCCTCACAATAGCAGCCGACTACCGGGATACCTAATTCCTCCGTCATATCGTTTGCAACAAATTCAACATCATCTCCTATTATTGCAGAAGCACAAGAGGTGGTTATAAATATGGCATTGGGCTTTACTCTTTCATAAACTTCTTTAATAGTTTCTCTCAGCTTGGTGGTAGCACCAAAAATAGTATCCTTTTCCTCTATGTTTGTATTAAAATATCTACCTATTGCTGGTGGCAGGTTTCTTTCCATCTGCCCTACTCTATAAACAAAATTAAAACCGAAGAAATCTCCCGAGCAGCCTACCGGTGCATGATTGATAATAGCAGCGTCCTTTATCATGGATAGCTGACAGAATGCATTCCCTGAGCTGCAGCCCATACATTGGCTGAAACTTCTTGTACTGTCCTGAAGACTTCCCGCTCTTGCGCACTTTACCAGCTCACCTGCTGTGCCTTCAAAGCCGGTTATTGAACCCAATCTCACTTCACGTATTTGTACTTCGGGACTTTTTAAATTTACTGTGCTCACTAATATGACCTCCTATCAAAAAGAACCTATTTTACAAATTGCCTGCTGCTTCTGTCCTTACCTCACCTGTTTCAAGTGCCAGCAGATAATCCCCCCATTTTGCAGCCCATGCTCTGAGCTCTGATACTTCAAGGGGTGATGGAACCCTTGACTCTTCATGTCCTGCAATTTTCGCTGCAAGTGATTTGTAAACCTGTGCTTGTTTTGAGTCCGGGGCTGCTTCAATTGTTGTCTTACCCTGGAGTTCACTTTGAGTTACTGTTACTGATCGGGGCACATATTCAACTACCTGAGTATTTGTCTGCTTTACAAAATCGTCAATTATATCTTTTGCATAAGGAGCATTTATAGAATTTGCAATCACTCCACCAAGCAGTGCTCCACCTGAATTGGAGTATTTATGTATTCCCTTAAATAAATTATTTGCAGCGTATACAGCCATAAAATCTGCTGAAGAAACTGTAAATACATGTTCGGCAATTCCTTCTCTTATTGGAACTGCAAAGCCCCCGCAAACAACGTCTCCAAGAACATCGTATATAACATAGTCCAAGTCCAGCTCTTCAAATATGTTTTGCTGTTTAAAAAGCTGTACTGCCGTGATTATTCCTCTTCCTGCGCAACCTACACCCGGTGCAGGACCACCAGCCTCAACACAATAGATTCCATTAAATCCTTCAAAAATAACCTCATGTGCTTTAACTGCATTCTTCTCCCTCAAGGTATCCAATACTGTGGGAATGTAATTTCCTCCCCTTAGTGTATTAGTTGAATCACTCTTTGGGTCACAACCGAATTGCATTACCTTATAGCCAGCTACAGAAAGTGCTGCACTGATATTTGAAGTTGTTGTAGACTTTCCAATACCCCCTTTACCGTAGATCGCTATCTGCTTGATTTTCTTAGCCATTAAATTCTCTCCAATCATATTTTTTACTTACAAATTTATTAATTCACTTTTTCCTTTTGGAATAAGTGCTGTTATGACTTTATTTAATGCTGTATAAATCAAATCCGGCATGATATATGCCCTGATTCCTATATTTTGAAGTGCCTGTTCGGCACCGTAACCTATCTGAGATACCACAACTACACTGCAATCCGATATTTCCTGTATTAGCCTGTCAAGAGATGAATCACTATGCTCTCCGGTAGTACATGCAGGTGTGGTGCTTCGGATTTCTCTGAAATCCCACTGGCCGGTATCTGAGATCTCAAATATTATAAATTGTCTGCTGCGGCCGAAATGCTGATTTACAACTTTTCCATCACTGCTGGCAACTGCTATTTTGTATGACATAAAACCTCCTATCTATAACTCACGGCACATTTGACACTCGATTATCCATGTGAAAAGGTTTGCAGGGGCTGATCATAAAGTAATTCTGCCAAATCTTTTCCTTTACCGGGGATACCACAGGCATCAGCACGGCACTGCTGGCAATGTCTGAATACTTGAAGATACTTTTCAGCCGCAGTTCTGGCAATATTCAACTCATCACAGTTTGGAGCCCTATAGCTGCTCATTTCATTCTGAGGAATTAGCGGAATAATGTTCATTACCGATGCCCCTGCAGCTGAAGTCAGTTGAGCTATTTGTTCAATATGCTGCACATTTATATCTGGAATTAAAACCGTATTTACCTTAACTGTAACACCTAACCGGCTTATTTTACCGATGCCCTCAAGCTGTTTTTTTATAAGTATTTCAGCGCCTTGACTGCCTTGCAGGTATTCACCTTTATAAAATATACCTGAACAGATATCCTTGAGTATTTCAGAGTCAACTGCATTTACAGTAACAGAAATAGTTTTAATACCTGCTTCAACTATCCTTTCAGCATACTCATAAAGCATTAAACCATTAGTACTGAGGCACTTTATCAGTTGAGGATACTTTTTGTTTATTAACTCAAACGTTTCCAAGGCGTTTGATGTTGCCAATGTATCTCCCGGCCCCGCTATTCCCACAACTGTTATTTCCGGACACAGCCATAGAGCCTTTTCAACCATTTCCAATGCCTCAGCGGGATTTAAAACCCTGCTTGCAACACCAGGCCTGTTCTCAGTCTTGTTGACACTCCTTTTGCAAAACTTACAATGTATGTTACAAGTTGGACTGACAGGCAAATGAATTCGTCCGTACTTAAAGTGTGCTTCACCGCTGAAACAAGGATGTTTCTTAACCAGATGATCGTAGCTCTTTTGTCCTTTGACATCAGAAGCATCAGAAGCATCAAAAGCACTTAAAGCATTAATTCCCACAAATACCACCTCATTTTGAATCAGTTTTTTATTCAGATAAGTTATGCACTCCTATTAGCGAAAAGCAAAATAAAAAGACCAAGTTAAACCAGTATCGGTTTTAACTTAGTCTCTAATTTCTTTAGTCAACTAACTTATTTGAATAAAAACTCATTTTGATATGTAATTATTTTACCCTTACCTTCTCATTCTTTTCAATTTGAATGAGCTTGCCATCCTGAAATACAAGTGTTATAGATCCATATTTCAGTGTTTTAGCCATTTCGTATAATTTCTCTATGTCCTCTTTTGAGATTGGTACTTTTGACTGATTATCCTGAGTTAAACTCACTTCAGCACCACCTTCACAAGTTGTTTGGAAATATATTGTGATGAATTAGATGTATTAAATGATTATATGCAATGAATATATGTGCTCACAATATTAATCTCCTATCAAAATGATTATTCATATATGTTTTATATGTTATAAAAAGTATAGTATGAGACAGATCAAATGTCAATAGGTTTTGTGAAAATAATTACATATTTTGAAAATTTAATAATAATCCGGCTTGGACTTTATCCAGCTTTAAACAGCAATTAATTTATATTTATACGAAAACCTCTAGCAGCAAAAAGAAGCCCCTTAATCAGGAAGCTCCCTTTTGCGTTTGTCATGAAGTTATATGAGGTTAAAATGTATATGAAAAAGCTGATTTAGTCGACCATAAAAATCAGACAGCAAAAAGTTCAGGGTTTAAAGGATACTGACCGTATTTGCGTGCAGCATTTGTCAGTGCATGTATATTTTCTGGTCGAGTATCATTTGGCAGTCCGCAGCCCAGGCCTAAAACATAGCCTTTAGGATTGTTATAAGCTTTGCTGAGACATTCTCTTGCATTTCTGTCCACATCCT
>JAEYNI010000118.1 GCA_023412635.1 Bacillota bacterium | reverse complement strand
TGACCAATCGCTGCCATATCCTGAATGAAGGTAAACATTTTCGGCTCCTGCCTGCGCTAGCAATCCGTTATAATTTATCTTAAGTCTATCACCGCTGTATAAGGTTTTCTTCGATAGAATAACACCGGAATCTTCATAGGTCTTTACTGCCATTTTTACCACTCCTTGTGCATTTATTTTTGTTTGAGATTAGTTCCAAGCCTAAAATGTATTTTCAATATTATACCACTGTGATAAAAATGTGTCAATTTTCCATATTTGTACACATTTACATATTTTCCAAATAATGTCCTGATGCCCACAACTGATATATTACCTTGTTATGAGTTTTTCCAAGGTGGGATTAATTTTCAAAAGTCCTTTAAGCTGGCTGTATTCTTCCATCGCAGCTCTATTGAATCCGCTTGTTTTTTCAGCCCTGATCATAAGATTTTTCGGTGTCTCAAGAGGGGATACATATTCTACAATGGATACCTTGTAGCCCATTGCTTCAAGGAGCATTAACCTTATTCCGTCAGTTAGTACATCTGCAAGCCTTGCTTTCAACACACCGTGTTTAGTAATATTTTGCAGAACATCAAATGAGTATTGGCTCAGGATTTCCTTTTGACAGCAGGGAACCATTACTATAGCCTTTGCATTATTATTAACCGCCAGCGCTATTGCCGCATCAGTTGCAGTGTCGCAGGCATGAAGACTTATAGCAAGATGTATTTCCTCATTTGAAGTATAGTTTCTTATATCTGTAACTCTGAAATCCATATTTTTATAGTCCAGTTGTTCAGCAATTTTTCGAGATGATTCAATTACTGTCTGTGAAATGTCCAGCCCGGTAAAGTGGCAGTTCTTCTTCAGGACTTCCTTTATATAATAGTTCAAAACAAAGGACAAATAGGATTTTCCGCACCCACAGTCAACAACATTTATTTTGTCATATTTGGAACATAGACTTTTTAGTATATCGTCTACCAATTCAATGTAGTGATCGATCTGATTATACTTTCTTATCATATCGTTTTTAATTTTACCGTTCTCACCAAGTATGCCTATAGCCTTTAAAACCGGGTCAGCAGGCCCCACCTTAATATAGTAATCCCTGTTTGTAATGTGTGAGGTTTCATTATGGCCTTTGCAGGTGTCAGCAACCTCTTGGTCCTTTGTCTTCATCTTAACGCCTTTGTCGTCCGCATCTATATATATAGTCGTACCTCTTTCTTCATATAATAGGTTCATTGCTTCATATTGCTCAACAATTTTGGATATTCTTGCGCACAGCCAGGAAATTTCGAGCTTGTCATTTCTACCGTTATACTGAAGATATAATTTGTTTTCTTTTAGTGTGATAACTGCGTCATAAAATTTTGTTCCTGATTTTAATTTAATAGATATCTTCTTAAAAAACTCACTATTCTCTGTTATTCTCTGTTCAAGTCCAGTAAGAAACAAACCCAACTTTTGAATACTCTGCTTGTTCATATTAACCTCCATGAGCCGCATAGCAGCCACAAAATGTAATGAAATTCGTCTTCTCCCATATCCACTATAAGGCGAATAAAGGAGGTTAATTGGCCATGTGCGCTTTCGAAGTATTTATGAATATAAATACTTTGAATATTTCGCACGGCCATAAATTCATAGGTTAGTTTGGAAGACGAGCTTTAGCGAAGTCTTTCAAGCTAACCTCCTCAGCCCCATTGCGGCTTTGACACGTTTGTGGCTTTGACATGTTACGGCTTTAAGTCGCGTCGCGACAACTAAATGTTATATAAATAAAATACGTTATTTGTACAGTAAGAAGTTATACACTGTAATGAAACTACTCCCTTACATTTTAATGCTTCTGCACCGATGCTCTTAACAGCTCTACATCTGCTTCGGTCAATTCCTTACATTCCCCCAGACCCAGACTTTCATCCAGCTTAAGCATTCCCATACTAAGTCTTTTGAGATAGATAACTTTTTTTTCGACAGCTTCAAACATTCTCTTTACCTGATGAAATTTGCCCTCCACAATTGAAAGCTTTATCTCTGATATGTCATCGGACTTTATTATTTCAAGTTTTGCAGGAAGTGTGTTATAACCGTCATCAAGAGTAACACCCTGCTCAAAAGCATCAATATCACTTTGTTCAACCCGCCCCTGCACATGGGCGTAATACTGCTTTGTTACATGTTTTTTAGGGGAAAGAATTTCATGTGCAAGTTGCCCATCATTTGTCATCAGAACAAGCCCCTCGGTATCTATATCCAGCCTTCCCGCGGGAAACAGGTCAAAGCACTTATATTCTTCAGGCATGATATCAAATACAGTTTTCTGCCGGGTATCGGTAGTTGCCGAAATGACCCCCTGTGGCTTATTCATCATTAGGTATATATATTTACGGTATTCCAGCTTTATGCCATTCATAACAATGGTACTCACGGCAGGATCTACATGAAGGCTGCTGTCTTTGATAATTACTCCATCAACAGTCACCAAGCCTTTTTTAACTGCGCTTTTTATTTCGGTTCTGGAGCCAAATCCAAAATTGGATAATACCTTGTCCAGTCTTTGCTTTTGCTTCAAAAGTCAAACCTCCCTGCTTTTGAAATTAGAAGTACAAATATCAGGCCATTTTTCTCCAGCCTTTGGGATATAAATTCTTGAGCATATCACCCGTCTGTTTTGCCCAACCAAGGGTATAACCATCCACACAGATACCAGTATATCCTTTTTCCCCTGAATCAATTAAGGTTTCACCCTTTAAATAACTATTCACTTCCCGGGAATCCGAGGTAAAGCTTATCTTCCTCTTCATTTCCTCACTTTTTAGAGATACTGCAAGGGAATGGGAAGGTATAAAACCTTTTGGGCTGCTTTCTCCGAGATACCAGCCGAATTTAGCAACCTTTAAGCCGGATAAATCAGGGCAGGCCTCTGGCAGGAAATAAAAATTGTTACCCTTTTGGAAGGCAATACCTTGAAGATTTAAGGTAGTACCGGCCTGAATAAATTCAGCCAGGTCATTATTGAAAGCTCTCAAGTCCCCCTGACTTTTTATAACATTTGCTTTTTCCCAGCTTCTATTGTTTTGAAAAGCATAAAGCTCTGCTTGGTCATCACTATCACCGCTTTTTTCATGCGGCTCCAGCTTTCTTATAAGGGCGGCAAAGTGCCCTTCCCCGTTTAGCTTGTGAGGCCATAGTCTGGCAGCTTTAGTGAAATCATAGCTGCCGCCCGCCCAATTATTACGGCCGCCTTCTATTCCGCCTGTTTTAGGTATTTCGAGTAATTCATAGTCCCCCTTGTGAGCATCCATAAATCTCTCTATCATAAGTTCATCCTCTTCAGGTGAGAAGGTGCAGGTTGAATA
>JAEYNI010000329.1 GCA_023412635.1 Bacillota bacterium | reverse complement strand
GATTGAATACATTCCGCAATTGATTGAATCTGGAATATTCAGCTTTAAAATAGAGGGAAGGATGAAGAGCTCCTTCTATGTTGCAACAGTTGTAAGCGCATATAGAAAGGCGATAGATGCCTATATGTCCCATCCTGAAAATTACAGGTTTGATCCGGAGTGGCTGTCTGAACTCTCAAAGGCAAGTCACAGAGAGTATACCACCGGCTTTTACTTCAGTAAGACCACAGGAGCAGACCAGATATACAACACAAGCTCTTATATCAGAGAATATGATTTTGTAGGAATGGTTCTGGAGTACGATAAAGAGACCGGAATTGCTAAGATTGAGCAAAGAAACAGAATGATTGTTGGGGATGAAATTGAAGTGGTGGTGCCTAAAAAGGATTATTTTGTGCAGACTATTGAAGCTATGAAAAATGAAGAAGGGGAGAGCATCAGAACTGCCCCCCATGCTCAAATGATAGTATATATGCCCATGAAGCAAGAGGTTGAGCCGTATACGATTTTGAGGAGGAAATGAATTAGTTAGGATAATGTAAAAAGATTCAATATTTTAATAGTATTATTTTATGGAACACCGGTCGGCTGATTGGTGTTTTTTTATATTTTTGTCTCTGTCATAACAAGAGGGATTGTGGTGTTAACATTAATAATAGAATTTAAGGAACAAGTAATTTTGTTATCTTCCATTTCATTTGTCAAAAAAACAGGTTATAATAGAAAATAAGTAATAATTTAGAAAATATTGAAATTAATTTACAGGGGAAAACTATGTTCATAGCTCATAAAAGAGAAAGTGACGGTGCCGAACAAAGTGTTAAGGAGCATCTGGAGAATGTATCTTATTTATGCGCCGACTTCTGCAAAAAAGTATTGATTGAGAGCACTGGTAAATTGGTGGGGCTTTTGCATGACATGGGAAAGGAAACCGAAACTTTCAATAAATATATATTGTACTCTTTCAGCAACCCCGATGATAAATCTCTCAGAGGGACAGTAGATCATTCCACTTCAGGTGCTAAATTTATCTATGACACCTTCTTTAGCTCCGATAACCCTTACCAAAAGCTTTCGGCCCAAATCATATCTTTGGTAATTTGCTCCCATCATGGAGGTCTTATTGATTGTATCGATTTGGACTTGGACGATAAATTTACTTCGAGAATGAATCCGGATACTTTTAAAATTCATTATGATGAAGCTTTAAATAATTTTTTTAATCAATGTGCCAGTCGGGAAGAGATTGAGAAATTATTCGGACAATCAACTCAAGAAATAAAAGAATTACTGATGAAAGTTAATAAAATCTGCAACAATAAACAATTTGGCAAATTTTCAGCAAGCTTATTGATAAAATACATATTTAGTTGCCTGATTGATGCCGACAGATATGATACACATAAATTTATGACAGGAAAGGAGAGCTTCGAGGAATTAAAAAGTATTGACCACGGAAAGCTCTGGGAGGAACTCACAGGGAATCTGGACAGCAAGCTGGCTTTGCTGCCGGTCAAAACCAAGGTTGACATACTTAGAGGTGAAATATCCATAGCCTGCAAAGGGTTTGCTGTCAATAAAACCGGAATATACCAGCTTTTGGTGCCCACCGGAGGCGGAAAAACTCTTTCGAGCCTGAGATATGCCCTGGAACACGCCAAGCATTACAAAAAAGACAGAATACTATACATAATACCTTTCACAACGATAATAGAACAGAACTCTAAAGAAATAAAAGAATATCTCGGAAGAGAGGATATTGTTCTGGAGCATCATTCAAATCTCGTTTTTGACAATGATAATGAGGATTACAAGCTCTTAACGGAGAGATGGGACAGTCCTATTATTCTGACCACTATGGTTCAATTTCTTAACACTTTGTTTAGTGGTGGCACCCAAAGTGTAAGAAGAATGCACAGTCTTGCAAACTCAATAATTATTTTTGATGAAATTCAGGCCATTCCAATCAAGTGCATAAATATGTTTAACTTCGCAATAAACTTTTTATCAAAAATCTGCAATGCGACAATAGTTCTTTGCTCTGCAACCCAGCCATTGCTATCTGAAACAAAGAGACCTATATTTCTTGAAGAAAATGCCGGTATTATCCTAAATGCAAATGAGAAATTCAAAGATTTTAAAAGAACCAGTGTTATCGCTAAAATACGTGCAGGAGGATACGATTACAATGATCTAAAGGATTTTGTGTATGAAATAGCAGGGGGAGTAAACAGTGTTTTGGTTATTCTCAATACAAAAAATGCGGCGAAAGAATTATTCAGGGCTTTAGAAAAAGAGAATTCCCTGCTTCCGGAGGAAAGACAGTCTATAGTTTTTCATTTAAGTACCAACATGTGCCCTGCACATAGAATTAAAATACTTGACGGGCTAAGAAAAGATCTTGGGAGAAAAAAAGTCATATGTGTAAGTACACAGCTGATTGAAGCAGGAGTAAATATTTCATTTGAGTGTGTAGTACGCTCTTTGTCAGGGCTGGACAGCATCGCCCAGGCAGCTGGAAGGTGCAATAGACATGGTGAGAACAACTGCGGAAATGTTTACATTGTTAATATGAACCAGGACAGCGAAAATATCAGCAGACTGTTGGAGATTAAGGCAGGCCAGCAGACCACTAACCGTATACTAGATGAGTATAAGGAAAATCCGGGAGCTTTTGATAATAATTTGATTTCACCCAAGGCAATTGAAACATATTTTAAATATTATTTTCATGAAATGAAATTACATATGAATTATACCTTGCCAAAGCCACATGCAGATAAAACCATGTTTGATTTACTGTCGGGAAACCAGCTGGTTGTTACGGCTTATTCAGAGAAAAATCAGGTAAAGCCTGATTTAATGATAAACAGCTCTTTTAAGACGGCAGGAGATTATTTTGAGGTCATAGATCAAAATACAAAGGGTGTTATTGTTCCCTATGACAAGGGCGAAGAACTGATTGCTAATATCAATGGCAGATGCAATCTGGTGGATTTAAAGAAGTATTTAAAAGAGGCCCAGCAGTACTCTGTGAATTTGTTCGATTTAGAGTTCAGAAAATTAGAAAAAATGGGAGCATTTATTCCATTGAATAATGGAAGTGTAATAGCACTGCGAAAGGGCTTTTATGACAAAAGCACGGGAATTACCGAGGAAGAACAGCATGAATTTTTAAATTATTGAGGTGAAGACGATGGAAAGAGAAAACACTGTAGAGTTTAAGGTCAGCGGTAGGTATGCGCTTTTCAGCGATCCTATCAATAGGATCGGAGGTGAGAAGTTCTCATATCAGATACCTACATACCAGGCATTAAAGGGCATTTTGGAGAGCGTATACTGGAAACCCACTTTTATCTGGTATATTGATGAGCTCCGCGTTATGAACCATATAAAAACACAATCCCAGGGTATCCGCCCGATAAATTATACCGGCGGCAATACTTTGTCCTACTATTCATATCTCTACGAGGTTGAATATCAGGTTAAGGCTCATTTTGAATGGAATTACAGCAGACCGAATTTAGAGCATGACAGGAATGAGAACAAGCATTTTTTTATTGCCAAAAGAATGATTGAGAGGGGAGGCAGAAGGGATATCTTCCTTGGTACAAGGGAATGCCAGGGATATGTTGAGCCCTGTATGTTCGGAGAAGGAGAGGGGAAATACGATAATTATGGTGAGATTTCTTTCGGCTTGATGTTTCATGGCTTTGAATATCCTGATGAGGCCTGTGAGGAAGCCGGCAGAGACAAGCTGACAGCAAGGCTATGGTCGCCGGTTATGAAAGACGGCTATATCAGTTTTATTAGGCCTGATGAATGCAAAATAAAGCGCGAACTGTATTCAATGAAGATGAAGGATTTCAATGAAAGCAATTTCATCGGTCTAAAAGAATTTGAGGAGGGAGGGGAGATACTTGGGATGGATTAATAAGCTCTTTGATACATATGAAAATTGCAAAAGTGAAGCCGGAGTACAGCGGACAGACGGTAAAGTCCCACTGCTGCCAATTGCACATTCCACGCAGAATGCTCATATAGAAGTTGCGATTGACAGCTATGGGAATTTCAGGAGAGCAAGGGTCTTGGACAAAGGAGAGGAAATAACAATAATTTCCGTTACCGAGGATTCAGCCACTAGATGCGGAAAATATCCACCACCACACCCCCTCTGCGATAAATTACAATATGTTGCGGGAGATTTTTCAGACTATATAAAAAAGGAGAAAGGTGCAGAGTATTACAGCAAGTATATTCAGCAGCTGGAGGACTGGTGTAATTCAGATTACAAAAATGATAAGGTATGTGCAGTTTTTGAATATGTAAAAAAGAAAAGTCTCATAGCCGATTTGATTGAGAGCAAGATAATGGTTTGTGATGAAAATGGTATGATAAAAAGTGATGTTAAAATCGGGAATGTGTTTCAGACTGATATGTTTGTCAGGTTTAGAGTTGAGAGCAGCATAAACGGTGATGGTGATAAGGAAACCGCCGTCTGGCTGGATAACAAGGTATACGACAGCTATATAGAATATTACCTCAGCAACCAAGGGGATGCTGATTTGTGCTATGTCAGGGGAGAAGTTATTCCCGGCTCGGACAAGCATCCTTCAAAAGTAAGAAGCTCAGGTGATAAAGCCAAGCTCATTTCTGCAAATGACGAAAGTGGTTTTACGTACAGAGGCAGGTTTTATAACAAAAAACAGGCAGTCATTGTGGGTTATGAAACCTCACAAAAGGCCCACAATGCACTCAGGTGGCTAATTGATATACAGGGCTATAAATACGGTAATCCGAATGATGGAGAGGAAGTCATCCTTGCATGGGGAACAAAAAATCAAAAGCTTCCGCCACTGATGGAGGACACGGATAGTATATTCGGAGAGGAAGATAGTACACTGCCACTTGTAACAACCCAAAAAGAATATGCTCTAAGGCTTAATAAGGCAATTGCCGGGTATGGAGGTGTGCTGGATAATAATGCGGACATAGTAATAATGGGACTTAATTCCGCCACAACTGGAAGGCTGTCTGTTACCTACTATAAGGAACTGAAGGGGCCGGATTTTCTGGACAGGCTTAAAAAATGGCACGAAACCTGCAGCTGGAATCAATGCTATAAGAGGATACTGGACGGAGTTGACGAAAAGGGAAAGGCAAAGTACAGAGCGAAGCCCTTTGTAGGAACTCCGGCACCAAGAGAAATTGTCAGGGCGGCTTTCGGTGTTGAAAGAAATGAAAGGCTTGAGGTTGATGACAAGCTGATGAAGGCATCCATAGAGAGACTGCTGCCATGTATTGCCGATGGCGTAAGGATGCCGTACGATTTTGTCAAAGCGGCAGTGAACAGGGCGTCCAACCCGCTTTCCATGAGCCCTTACAATTGGGAAAAAGTATTAAGCATAGCCTGTTCACTGGTTAAAAAATACAGACACGATATAAATAAGGAGGAGTGGAATATGGCACTTGATGATAATCAGAAGGACAGAAGCTACCTGTTTGGAAGGCTTCTGGCTATAGCTCAGGAAATTGAAGACTGGGCAATCAGGTCTTCTGGTGAGAAGAGGGATACAAATGCCGAAAGGCTGATGCATCAATTCAAGCTTCATCCATATAAAACCTGGAGTATTTTAAATGATAAGCTCAGACCCTATATTTCGAGGCTGGGTGCAAATGGCAGGGGACTGGTGGAGAAAATCTCAGATGTGAGCGCAAGGATTTCCTTTGAAGATTTTACAAGCCGGGAGGCGTTGAAGGACAGCTATTTATTGGGATATTATTGCCAAAGGCAGGTATTTTTTGATGAAAGGAACAAAAAGTTCGAAGAAAATAATAAGAAAAAACTTGAAAATATAAAAGAAGAGGAGTTGTAACTATGGGTATTTTAAATAACAAGATTGATTTTGCAGTTGTTATCTCGGTTAAACATGCAAATCCGAACGGCGATCCTCTGAATGGAAACCGTCCGAGAGAGAATTATGATGGTTTTGGAGAGATTTCCGATGTGTGCATAAAAAGAAAAATCCGAAATAGGTTACAGGATATGAATAAAGAAATATTCGTCCAGTCCGACGATAGGAGAACTGATGGTTTCAGAAGCCTGAAGGACAGAGCGGACGGGTGTCCTGAATTGAAAAAATTTCTAAAGGACAAGGAGAAGTATGCTGCCTATGCTTGCTCAAAATGGATAGATGTGCGGAGCTTCGGTCAGGTATTTGCCTTCAAGGCGGGAGAGGATAATTCTGTCTCCATAGGAATAAGAGGGCCTGTATCGGTGCATTCAGGCGTAAGCATTTCACCAATTGAGATAACAAGTATGCAGATTACAAAAAGTGTAAATGGAGAAACAGGCAAGGATCCGGATAAAAAAAGCCCCGATACTATGGGTATGAAGCACAGGGTGGATTTTGGCGTTTATACGGTGGTTGGGAGCATTAATACACAGCTTGCTACTAAGACCGGCTTCACCGAAGAAGACAGCGCGCTCATCAAGGAAGCGTTAAGAACGCTGTTTCAAAATGATTGCTCTTCCGCAAGGCCTGATGGGAGCATGGAGGTTTATAAAATTTATTGGTGGAAGCATAATTGTGAAATGGGACAATATTCCTCCGCAAAGGTACACAGGTGTCTGAAAGTTGTGCCAAACACAGAAATACCCAAGAAAATCGAGGACTATACAATTACCTGTGACGAGTTGGATGGTTTAAAGCTGGAAGTACAAGATGGAATATAACGAAGAGGATTTTTTACTGCTATCAGGTATTCAGCACTTTTCTTTTTGCAGGAGGCAGTGGGCACTGATACATATTGAACAGCAGTGGCAGGAAAATTTGCGGACTGTTGAAGGAAATATACTTCACGAGAAGGCACATGATGACGGCCTCTCAGAAAAAAGAGGAGATATTATTATTTCCAGAGGTATGGCTGTTTTCTCCAGAACCTTGGGAGTCAGCGGGGTATGTGATATTGTGGAGTTGCAAAAATGCCCTGACGGTGTAAACATATTTGGCAGGGAAGGCCTGTATAAGCCTGTTCCGGTAGAATACAAGAGGGGTAAGCCGAAGGAAAATGAGGCTGATATACTGCAATTATGCGGACAGGCTATGTGCCTTGAGGAAATGCTTTTATGTGAAATAAAGGAAGCATATATGTTCTACGGTGAGACAAGGCACAGGTTGAAAGTTGTGCTAGATGCGGATTTGCGTCAGCGGGTAACTGACATCCTGCAGGAGATGCATGAATTGTACAGCAGGAGGTATACTCCGAAGGTAAAGCCATCTAAAAGCTGTAAAGCATGCTCGTTAGCGGATATATGCATGCCCGGACTGTGCAAAAATCCTTCTGTGGCAAAATATATCAAAGAAAGCCTGAAGGAGGTGCAGGAATGAGAAAACTGCTGAATACCGTTTATGTGACTTCACCTGACAGCTACCTGTCTCTGGACGGTGAGAACCTAATCATTCTGAAGGGTGATGCTGAAGCCGCACGAATTCCTCTGCACAATCTGGAAAGCATTATTGCGTTCGGTTATACAGGTGCCAGCCCTGCATTAATGGGGGCATGCGCAAGGCGCAATATTTCACTGAGCTTCATGACACAGAGCGGCAAATTTCTGTCGAGGGTAGTCGGAGAAGTCCGGGGAAATGTGACTTTAAGGAAGGCACAGTACAGACTATCAGAAAGTGATGAGTGCAGTGCAATAATAGCCAGGAATTTTATCTTCGGTAAGCTTTTTAATGGCAGATGGGTTATAGAGCGTGCTACCAGGGATTATGCCGAGAGGCTTGACACGGACAAGCTTAAAAAAGTTTCGTCCGCATTGGCAAATTCTTTGAGCCTGGTTCTGGAAAGTGAAAGGCTTGATGAGCTACGGGGCTTTGAGGGAGAGGCGGCAGTACAATATTTCAGCGTGCTTGACGACTTGATACTGCAACAAAAGCAGGAATTTTTCTTTCATGGAAGAAACAAGCGACCTCCCCTTGACAATGTAAATGCAATGCTGTCATTTGTATACACACTGTTGGCGCATGACGTTGCAGCAGCGTTGGAAACAGTAGGTCTTGATCCCTATGTGGGTTTTTTGCACAGGGACAGGCCGGGAAGGATATCTCTGGCTCTGGATTTAATGGAGGAGCTGCGTTATATTCTTGCAGACAGGTTTGTAATTTCTCTTATTAATAAAAGGGTGGTCAATTCCGGTGGATTTACCCAGAAAGAGGATGGAGCCGTCATAATGGATGATGATACCCGTAAAACTATTTTACAGGCCTGGCAGAGCAGAAAGCAGGAAAAAATAACTCATCCGTTCTTGCAGGAAAAGCTCGAATGGGGCCTTGTACCTTATGCACAGGCAATGCTTTTGGCGAGATTCATCCGAGGAGATTTGGAGGAATATCCACCGTTTTTGTGGAAGTAGGTGAATAAATGCTAGTACTTATTACTTATGATGTTAATACTGAAACTGATGCTGGAAAAAGGCGGCTCCGCCGTGTTGCAAAGCAATGCGTAAACTATGGGCAACGCGTTCAGAATTCCGTGTTTGAATGTATTATGGACGCAGCGAAGTGCAGGGAGGTTAAAAACAAGCTGGAAAAAATTATTGACAAGGACAAGGACAGTCTTAGATTTTACTATCTGGGCAATAACTACAAAAGTAAGGTTGAGCATGTAGGAGCTAAGGAGTCCTTGGATGTAGAGGGTACTTTGATAATTTAGTGCGAATGTCAAGTGAACATAAAAAGATAGGAACATTCGCACTGAATTTTAGGCATATTTTTACCTTTAATTTTACCAGTTTTTGACATACTATATATTAATGTTATCTACACTTAATAAATATTATACAAATTATACATATGTATACGATGATTTTTGTTTAGTTTTGCTGTCGCTCCTCACGTAGGAGCGTGGATTGAAATTATAACAATCTATAAAAATAAAAGGAGCAAAATGTCGCTCCTCACGTAGGAGCGTGGATTGAAATATTTTGAAAAATTGCTGGGTAAATCATTAACATATGTCGCTCCTCACGTAGGAGCGTGGATTGAAATCTTATGGAGTTCTAACGCCTTATCATGCCAATCTGTCGCTCCTCACGTAGGAGCGTGGATTGAAATCTTGAAGGGTGGGGAGCCCCTTAATAAAAAAACGTCGCTCCTCACGTAGGAGCGTGGATTGAAATTCCAGTTTCCTTGTCGGTAATAGTTTGGTATCTGGTCGCTCCTCACGTAGGAGCGTGGATTGAAATTTTTCAATCAATTTATCACCTCATTTTGAAAGCGTCGCTCCTCACGTAGGAGCGTGGATTGAAATACTCATTTTTATGTAAAATCCCACATGTCCTACAGTCGCTCCTCACGTAGGAGCGTGGATTGAAATTCTATCTCACTCATTCCAAGCCCTCCTGTTCTTGTCGCTCCTCACGTAGGAGCGTGGATTGAAATCTGAACATAGAGACAAGTAACGTCATCAGCAGCGTCGCTCCTCACGTAGGAGCGTGGATTGAAATTCTGATATATCTATATAAACTCGTTTTGCTTAGTCGCTCCTCACGTAGGAGCGTGGATTGAAATTTTTGTTTTTGCACGTCCCCCAAGGTCGTTTATGTCGCTCCTCACGTAGGAGCGTGGATTGAAATTCCGATTTCAAATCGGAGTATTCCGAATTCTTTTGTCGCTCCTCACGTAGGAGCGTGGATTGAAATATTAATGGTTATTGTTTTCACTTTAACACCATTTGTCGCTCCTCACGTAGGAGCGTGGATTGAAATCTATGTACATATCGGGTTTATTAAAATCAGTGACAGTCGCTCCTCACGTAGGAGCGTGGATTGAAATCGTCGTAATAGACTAATTTGCTGAGCTATTCAGTGTCGCTCCTCACGTAGGAGCGTGGATTGAAATTATAAATTCCTGCTTGTTTGATGGTGTGAATGCACAGTCGCTCCTCACGTAGGAGCGTGGATTGAAATATAAGGACCAGCATATAGGAGTTTACATTGGTAACGTCGCTCCTCACGTAGGAGCGTGGATTGAAATTGTGTCGTACCTTCTGAGGTACACAAATTGTTGACCGTCGCTCCTCACGTAGGAGCGTGGATTGAAATGATTGCCTTTAGCGAACACAACCAAAAGCTCCCCGTCGCTCCTCACGTAGGAGCGTGGATTGAAATCATTACATCTTCTCCAGTCTCCCATTGGGTTTTAAGGTCGCTCCTCACGTAGGAGCGTGGATTGAAATATGATCAGTACATTCCCATTTGCATTTGCCTCTCGTCGCTCCTCACGTAGGAGCGTGGATTGAAATCAAAGCTATCGACCTCAAGAACTTGTCCCATGAGTCGCTCCTCACGTAGGAGCGTGGATTGAAATAAGTTCAGGAGCATTGAATGTTGGAAATGGGAGTGGTCGCTCCTCACGTAGGAGCGTGGATTGAAATTATGTAAATAGCAGTTCTGTTACGTGAGCATCGAAGTCGCTCCTCACGTAGGAGCGTGGATATAAAACAAAAAGAAATATGTAACTCACTGCACATGTTGGTCTTATGCCTTATGTAAGAGTTTTGTTTACCCCCTCGCCAGAAAATAAACTTGCAAAAGAACAAATATTTATAGTAGAGTTAAGCTATAGATTGTTTGAGCATTATGTAGAGTGTTGGCAGTATTTGGTGAAAAATCTGTACTAATTGGGGTCTTCTGTGAAAAAGAACTGGCCTCAAAGGTAGACCAGGAAAGAGTACAGAACTATCTCGATAAAGCCTTGGAAACTGATTCGTTTGAAATAGTATATGGGGAGTTTGGAGAGGACTGCACCAAAAAAGAAATAGCAAGAATGCAAAAACTTGCAGAGGATAATAATTGCTGAGTGTTTATCGGTTTAGGAGGAGGAGAATCGCTGGGTACTGCTAAAGCTGCTTCCTTCCTTTCCAAGAAACCTGTAGTAATTGTTCCTACCATTACATCACAGATGCTCCAACAAGTAAGCTTGAAATAATATAATGAAAAGGTGAATTCGAAGAATACTTCCATTTACAAAGAAATCCCGATCTTCTTCTTGTTGATACAGGAATTATCTCAAGGGCTCCGGTAAGATATCTTGTAGCTGGTATGGGCGATGCACTTTCCACATAATTCGAGGCAAGGTCCTGTATCAGATCCGGTTCTAACAACATGCCCGGAGGCAAAAGCACCAAGGCTGCCTATGCTTTGGCAACACTTTGCTTTGAAACCCTGTTGGTTGAAGATGTTGTATTTAAGATGTGTGAGGGAATTGTAAAGGCACATCCAGAGCAGCTTTTCTTCAGCAATACAGGTATATAATGCTATTTTTGATTACTAAAAAAATAACAGAGCTTGTTATGAAATATGGCTGATATCATCATAGCAAACGAAGTTTATTTTTGTGAACTGGATTCTGTTGCAGGTGACGGAGATTTCGGAATGTCGGTTGCAAAAGGGTTCAAGCAGTTGAAACAGGATTGGAGTGAAGTTCCCCAGGAGGATATAGGGGCTTTTCTTAAGGGCTGCGGAATGATAATTATCGAGTACTGTGGCGGAGCGTCAGGTCCAATATGGGGTTCAGCATTCAGAAGTGCTGCAAAATATGCAACAGGCAAGACCGAACTGGATCTGGCAGGCTTGGCTGCTCTTATGCAAAGTGCAGTTTATGGAATCCAGAAAAGAGGCGGAGCCAAGCCTGACGCCGGAGCTGTTGCTATCGGAGTAATTTTTACTGAGCTGACAAAGAACTTAAACCTGTAAGAAAAAATTTATTTAAAACAACATAAACCCAATTTAGAAGTAGCCCAGAAAATTCAAAATGGAAAGTGAGACCGATAATTTCATTCGCTATATTTCGGTATTTATTATATACTTATAAAGTCCTTTATGACAAAGAAGAAAATGTTTGAGTTCATAAAAGCTTTTCAGAGGATAAGATGTCAAGAAATGAGCTTAACCGAAAATTAAAATTGAAGCTAAGGTGGGATGAAATTGTCTTTTAAGAATCCTGACAGACTTAAGAAGGATAAGAATAAAGTAAAGAAAGTTACTCATGCACCAAAAATCTCTAACAAAGCTAAAAAAGCTGACAAAGCTGATAAAGCAAAGAACCCCAAAATTAAGGTTTAGTCTGTACCTCATCTCATGGTCTTGGAACATGGATCTGAAATTCTGCACAAATATTACTTGTGGTATAATCTACCTCTTTAACTGGAAACAATGTATATAAATCTATATATTTATCAGTTAAAGGGGTTTTTATATGTTTAATCGAATCAGGATTCTGTTGTTTGTGTTTTTGGCCATATCTGCATGTCTTATGACCAGACTGTTTTATTTGCAAATAATAGGGGGAGGTTCATTTTCCAAGGAAGCTTCAGCCCAAAGGGTTAATAACGTCCAGATTGAAAGTGCCAGGGGAGATTTTCTGGACAAGAACGGTATAAGGTTCACCAGCAGAACTCAAAAGATTACCGCTGTACTTAAGCCTGCCGAACTGCGAAGCCAGCCAGAGGTTATAAATCAGCTTTGCCAGATTCTTGGACTTGAGCCCCAAGAGACCATGGAGGAAATTCAGAGAAAGAATACACCCATTTTAGTTGAGGTCGATAAGGAAACAAAAGCACTTCTGACATCGATGAATATGGATGGAATATCATTTGTTAATTCACTTGGCAGGTATAACACTGATACCAAAGCAAAGCATTTGTTAGGTTACCTTAACAAAGTCGATAAAATCGGTAGCAATGGACTTGAAAAATTGTTCGAAAAGACCTTGAACTACGGCCGGGAGGATAAAATAGCCGTAATAACCGATGGAAACAACGATCTGCTTGCTGGCCTTGGCTACAGAATTATTAAGGATGATGAAAGAAAGAATAGTAAACTTGATATAAAGCTGACACTGGATTATCACATTCAGGACATAATAGAAAAAGCACTCGACAGCAGAAACCTTACAGGGGCAATAGTTGTAGAGGATGTCAATACAGGTGATATTGTGGCGATTTGCAGTAAACCTGATTTCGATCCCAATGATATAGAAAAATATTTATCAAATAACAAGCGTCCGCTGTTTAACAGAGCAGTTGCCCAATATAATATGGGTTCGGTTTTCAAACTGGTTGATTTGGCTGCTATTTTTGAGCTTCAGCCTGACTACAATATGGTATTCAGCTGTCCGGGGTATTTTCAGATAGGCGATACAGAATTCAAATGTTCTTCCTATGAAGCAGGGGGCCATGGAACAGTTGATATTAATATGGCTCTGTCAAAATCCTGTAATGCATATTTTATTAATATGTCTCTGGATCTCGGCGCAGATCCGATACTTAATATGTGTAAAACACTTGGACTCGGTGATAATACAAATTTAACAAAACAGGGAATAGGTGAGGCAAAGGGAATCATACCTGCAAAGACAGACCTACAAAACCCCGGAGATATTGCAAATACGTGCATCGGGCAAGGTCAGATTATGGCAACACCTGTACAGGTAGCCGATATGGTTGCCACAATAGCCAACGGCGGAATTAAGAATAATATAAATATATTAGACAGTATTGTAAACAGCAGCGGAAATAAGGTCAGGGATCTAAGGGAAACGTCACAGCAACGAGTTATATCCAAAGCCACCTCAGATAGGATAAGAGCGCTGATGGAGGGGGTTGTAAGTGATGGAACCGGAAAGAAAGCCAACATGGATCAATTCGGGGGAGCCGGCGGAAAGACAGGAAGTGCTGAAACCGGACAGTATATTGATGGTGAAAAAATAACTCAGGCATGGTTTGCGGGATATTTCCCGGCAGAAACTCCAAAATATTCTGTGGCAGTTTTCATTGAGGATGGGAAAAGTGGTGGTGAAGCAGCTGCCCCTATTTTTGCAGAAATAGGCTCGGAAATTATGAGACTTGGGCTGTAGCTGTAGCGATGGTAAGTCCTGATAAGTCTAGATAAGTGCTGTAAATACTGGTAAAGCTATTGAGTGTTGGTAATGCCGGCATATGTAGATTGGCTGCGATGTAGGTGTATGGGAATTGATACCTGATAATCACTATCAGATACGGAAAATTTGTTAATGTACAAAATTATTACCGCTGATATATGCAAAGTGGAAATGTTATCCTATAATTAACTTATAGAGTAACTTTTAAGGGAGTTAACAATGGGCGTATCTGTAAACAGTATATCGGACTATTATTCCAAGCTTAATATTAATCAGCAGAAATACTTCACCGGTAAAAATGCTGAAACCCACGATAAAATTGATGTAGAAGCCAATGGGAAATTTGATCCCGAAAGTGCCGGAGCTATGGTAAGAGCTCATGAGCAGGAGCACGTAAATCACGAAGCCGCAAAAGCGCAGATGAGTGGTAGAACAGTAACAAAAGCGGATAATGACGATAGTAATAGTGATAGAAAGGACTTTTTCCTTGCAAATTATAATGATTTGATAGCACAGAATTTTGGTTTGGTTTTTGATGTGAGGGTGTAGGGATGAAGCTCCTTTTCTGTGTCCTCTTTAAGGATATACGTTAATAATAATTGATATGGTTTTGATCTTTGCCAGATAGTTTATACTATGTCTGGCTTTTTTATGTGATCCTCTTTACGAACATTTCTTATTCCATTGGATTTCCATATAAATATTCTTTCTTCATCCCCAGACATAAATATTTATCAATTCAAATTCTTATCCAGCACTATTTTAGTCAATATGGTCAATAGTAACAAAATATTACCTGGTGTTTTATACAAAAAACAAAATATTTGTAATAAATTGACTCCTATTCATAAATTATGATAAAATAGCACCGATTTATATAAATGTTTTTCTGTTCTACCTAAATAGTTCTATATAATACTTACGACAAAGATCTTAAATGATTTTCTTACTAATAAAATAAAGCACAAGCATTTCATTTTCCGGAGGTCAACCTATGAAGAGGATTTTTAAAAGACTGTTATCTTCAATTGTGATTATTGGCATTATGATTTCTTTTACGCTAGCTCCTGTATTCGCATCCAACTACTCTGATACAAAAACCCATTGGGCCAAAGATAGAATAGCTAGATGGACAAGCTTAGGCATTTTCACAGGAGCCAATAATAAGTTTCGCCCTAATGACTTTATCACAAGAGGTGAGCTTGCAATTGTCTTAAACAATATAATGAAATTTCAAACTAAAGCTGATAACAACTTTACAGATCTTGATGAAAAGTTTTATACAGATGCTTTATTAAAGGCAAATAAGGCCGGAATTATCAATGGTAGTAATAAAAAAATCCGCCCTAAGGATAAAGCTACTCGGGAAGAAGCTGCTGTTATGTTAGTAAAGGCGCTTTCAATAAAAGCGAATGATCAAGCTGACTACTTAAGGTTTCAGGATTCAGCTCAGATCTCAAATTGGGCAGTATCCAGTGTAAATGCATTATCAAATAATGGTTACGTTAACGGAAATAATAAAAATAAGTTTAATCCCAAGTCAAACATTACACGAGCAGAGATTGTTACAATACTGGATAATTGTATTAAAGCTATATATTCACAAGAAGGAACATATGGTGATAATACAATAAACAGAAATGTTATTATAAATAGTCCAAATATTACGCTTAAAGACATGACTATCAATGGTAATCTTATTATTTCTCAAGGAGCTGCTGAAGGTACAATTACTCTGGAAAATGTAAAAGTAAGTGGTGAAATTATTGTATACGGCGGAGCTTATATATCTCTTATAGATTCTATTGTATCCGGTATGATAACAATAAATAAGGATAACGGAAACATAAATCTGATAGCTACCGGTTCTACAACAGTTGAGAAGATATTGCTTAATAGTGGAGCAATAATCGATTCTAAAGCTTTGAAGACCGGAGAAATAAAATGTGTAGAAATATCTTCGAACATTCCAAAAGGACATATTATTAAATTGATTGGGACGTTTAAGTTAGTTATAAACAATGCTAAAGATATAATTATTGAAGCAGAAGGTTTAATTGAAGAACTGATACTCAATCAAAAATGTCAAATTAAAGGTGGAGTGACCATTAAAAAAACTACCCCTGACAATGGAACCAGCCCTGAAAGCAATGGGACAGCTTCCAATGGGAGCACACCAAATACCTCACCTTCAAATCCGACCACAGAGACAACCAAATACACAGTTACTTTTAATTCAAACGGTGGCTCAGCAGTTCAGCCTGTATCTGTTATCAGTGGAGAGAAATTGGTTATGCCTTCAGCTCCAACATATCCCGGATATGTATTTATGGGATGGTTCACAGATAAAGGATTAACAACTGAATTTAAGTCCAATACATTAATAACTTCAAACATTACACTTTATGCTAAATGGAGTGGTTGGAACAAGCCGGTTATTAGAGATGAACGCTTTGAGGATGGGTATCCAAAGTTCAATATCTCCAATGATAATAAAATAAAGCTTGTAGTAAAACTTAAGGACGCAAGTATAGAAAATCCAGTTGATGTCTTTATGCTGGTAAATCAGATGAATCCACTTTTTGATGCCACAGTAGAAGAGGTTATTCATGGACATAGCGGCGCAGTTAATGGTTTGGTCGAGGTTGATGATACACCGTTTATAAGGATAAGTGATACAAACGAGCATGAAATAGCAACTCAGGTAACAGTAAAAGGTAATAATAACATCAAGATGTATTTTGTTTTAAAGGGAAGCTCAGGTGTTATATCACAGGAACCAACAGTGATTGAGTTACAGTCTTCAGACGTGGCTCTGCAAGATAATACTGCTCCAAAACTGTATAACAATGGTGTATATATAAATAAATCATATGATAGGATTACTCTTTATTTTGATGATGTACTTAATTTGAATGCAGCACCTTTACCTGGTGATTTCACTATAGCATATGCTACAACGAGCTCAAGTGCTATTACAGTATCTAGTAGTATAACAATTTCAGAGGCTATTGAGGGGGACGTTAATACAATAAGCCCATCGGCAATCGCGGTTCCGAACAGTTATACAAGTCCGGGGGCAATTAGCGTGGAAGGAATCAGTGTCAGGAATATTGCCTCTGATAAAGGAGTTGTGGAGCTTTCAGTTAAAGGGATAACGGATATAAACAATTTATTAATAAGCTATAACAAACCCTATGGAGACGAATATCAGCTACAGGATAACGCTACTACTCCAAACACTGTAGAAAGCTTTATCAATGTACCTGTGAAAGCTGTCAGCTATAGTGTGTCCCAGGGAGTATCAGCTGTATCGACAGATGGAAAATATATTTATATAAAGATGAATTTTGCTTTGCTAGACTACAATTCATTTGACATTACCATAAATAAAGGCCCAGACTCTAAACATTTAACACCTGTAAACGATAAATCAGATATTCTTAGGATTTGGAGCAATGCAGGGGATTATCACAAGTTATATATTTGCTTGGATGAAACTCCTACGCTTTTAGTAGGTGACAAGTACTATGTTACCTTAACACCAGCACCCAGAGATGGTACAAGCCCAGTTGACTTTAGTGGCGATATAGTTACTTCTGTAATAAATATCGAATTAACACCAAGTACTATCCAGGAAATTAGCGTAACGCCAGATAGAGTAGAATATGACAATAGGTTAAACGCTATCAAAGTCAACCTTCCACAAGTGCACAATTTATTCAGTGATGGAAGTATGTTTGGCTGTCTGTTCACATTGAATGTGGATGGAATAAGTTATACCTTGAGAGGCAAGGTTTTTGTAAATAATGGACAAATTGTTATTAACCAAAAGAATGTCCCAACTGATTTATCAAAAATAGATTGGTCAAAGGCTTCTTTAAGCTACTCACCATTGATACATAACTGCTTCGACAGTGATAATCAGTTGATTTTTAAATCGGGAATGCCTTACGGTGGATTTACTGATTTACCAATAACTATAGTGCCTTAACTCAATGTTAACGAAATTGACTTTAAAATAGCGATTAGTGGAGGATAAGCCTGTGAGAAAGCTGTTATATAAAAAGCTGTTATTTAATAAACTGGCCATATTTTTAAGCTTAATATTGTTGTTTCAAACTGTCTCTATAGGAATAGTTGCTGCTGATGATACAGAAACTTCAAATTCCTATCCTGTTAATTCAAAGGACAATAATAGTAACGGTTATCAAAAAATAAAGTCTGTGAGAACAAAACAGGGAAGCAAGATAATTGAGTCAATAAAGCTGGAGACATACAGTGCAAATAAATCCACCAATATAAACACTCTATTCCCAAGATACAAATTGTATAATAATGGGAATACCCCTGTAAAGTTATCAAACATAAAAATAAGGTACTACTACACAATAAATGGGGATAGTGAACAGAATTTCTGGTGTGACTATTCCAACATCGGAAATGGAAATGTGGTTGGAAGGTTTGTTAAAATTCCGGCAAAGACAGAGGGAGTAGATTATTGTCTTGAGATAACCTTTAAAGAAAGCGCCGGACTTCTGAACCAATATGATGCTGTGGAACTTCAGTGCAGGATTGAAAAAAAGGATAATACACCCTTCATCCAAACTGATGACTATTCCTTCAAACCTTCAGGTGATAATTATGCAGAATACAACCGGGTGACTGGATATGTCAATGACAAGTTAGTTTACGGTGTAGAACCTATTGGTATACCTCAGAATATAAAGGTTACAGAAGCAGCAAAGCAAATCACACTTGACTGGGATGAATCAATTAACGGCACTGGCTACGAAGTTGAGGCAGATGGAGTACTGGTAAGAAATTTAAGTTCAAATACCTACACAAATTCAAATCTGATACCGGGAACAAAGCATCAATACAGAGTAAGGCTTAAAAATGCCATTATAGAAGGTCCCTGGAGTGATTATATTACAGGAATAGTACCTATAAGCGATAAGTTTAATATTGTTCAAAAGACTTCTGAAAATACTATTTCTTTTTCATGGGATAAAATTGATGGAGCTAAAAAATATTCTATTGAAATTGACGGTGAAGTAATAGATAATGGGCAGCAAACCTCCTATACACTGGATAACCTTGAGTCAGGTACTAAGAAGTCAATCAGAATCCAGGCGCAAGGCGACGCCTTGCTGGGGGAATGGTCAGAAGTGTATGAAATTTGGACATTACCTGATGCTCCTGGGACAATTACAACCGCATCAACAAAATCTACTATTTCTCTGAGCTGGGATCCTGTTAAGGGAGCAACAGGCTATGATGTTGAGGTGTATGGTTTCCCTGAAGACACTTTGGGAAATAATACATATACCCAATATGATCTGCAGCCCAATTCTCAGCGTACATATCGTGTTCGTGCCAAGAATCCAAGTGGAGCAGGTCAATGGAGTGAATTGGTTTTCGAAACAACGCTGCCCGACTCCTCATTAAATATGCAAATACAAGCAAAAGATAATGAAATAAAGGTAACCTGGGATGCACAGGCAGGAGCAAAGTCCTATGATTTAGAAATTGATGGTTCACAGGTTATAGAGATAGAAAAGAATGAATATGTTCATTCTGATTTGAAACCAAATACTACCCATACTTATAGAGCCAGACCAAAGAATGAAAATGGAACAGGTGAATGGAGTGAGTTGGTGACAGGAGTTACGTTGCCTTCCATACCTGCAAACTTTATAGTATCAGAAGTTTCAGGTAATACAATATCCTTAAGCTGGAACAGTGTTGAGGGAGCTACCGGTTATGATATAGAAGTGGACGGGGTAGTGATTTATAACGATAACAAAACGGAATTTATTCATAACAACCTGGGAAGTAACGAGGAACATATCTACAGAGTAAGAGCTAAAAATGGAAATATTAATGGTGAATGGGCTAATGAAGTAAGGAAGTCAACCCTACTTCCTGCACCTGCAAATTTAAAGGTTTCAATTAGTGGAAATGAAGTAAAAGTTGAATGGGATATGGTAGTCGGTGCCGACGGATATGGCCTTGAAATAGACGGTTCAGAAATCAGATTGGATGCAAATACCGAATACACTCAAACTGTAAATGATTTTGGTGTCAAACATAGTTATAGGATTAGAGCATATAAGGGCAGTGAAACAGGAGAGTGGAGCGAAACCGTTATAAAAACAACGAAAATAGGTAAACTGTATAAGGTTGAAATTACAACCACCAGCAGTATCTCTATAAATATTTGCTGGGATGAAGTTGAGGGCGCAACAGCCTACGACTTAATGGTAGATGGAAAAATAGTTGAGGATATATTAACAAATTCATACAGCCATACAGAACTCACCCCCAATAGCATGCACACTTATATGGTTAGAGCAAAGGATAACGAAAATATAGGTGAGTGGACAGATAAAATATCTGCTTTTACCAATGTGGCAGTACCTACCGGAATAGCTGCGCTAGTAAAGAGCAAATCAATAACAGTAACCTGGGATGAGGTCGATGGTGCTGAAAGCTATGAAATTATGGTGGACGGCAATATAATAAGCACCAACTCCAAAACACTGTACGAGCATACTGGGCTTCTTACCAATACACAGCATAGTTACTATATCAGGGCTAAAAATTCAAATGGTGTAGGTGATTGGAGTGCTGAGCTAATAAAAACAACAGGCCCAAATGCTCCAATTAATTTCAAGGTTGAGGTAACTATCAATGAAGCAATACTGACATGGCAAACAGCGCCTCAAGAAGTGATACTTGGTGAAACAACAACTTATGGAGCAATAAGCTTTGAAATCGAGGTAGATGGAGAGATTATTAGCAACATAACAGAATTAACCTATAAGATTAATGGATTAGAACCCAACACCGTACATGAATATAGGGTAAGGGCTGTTAGTCAGGATGGTATTTACAGCGAATGGACTGAGCTTGTTAGGGTCAACACCAAGGAAGAGCTTGTTATTAAGGTGGACAAGGATACAGGATTTAATTTTGTAATAGCAGTGCCCAAAAAAGATGTAAGCAGCTATGACATTGTTGTTAAGTTTAATACTGAAGATCTTGATGTAATTGACCTCTACGCAGTTACACAAAAGTTAGAGCTGGAAGTTGGAAAAATTGTGGATACAAACATAACTATTAAAGAATTTTCTCAAGGTAAGATTGTTTTTGGTGTAGAGGATGCGGATAAGGGAGAAATAGTTATTATCAGGTTCCTGTCCAAAACAAATAAAGAAACAACTATGTCGTATACGGTGGAGTAAGCAGAATGGGTAGCCATATAAATATCATTTATCTGGAGGGGTTATGGGAAAGAAACGATTAATAAAATTTATTACTTTTATATTGACATTATGCTTATTTATAAATTACTACCTAGATTTTGAAAGCTTGAACAGTGTTCCAAAAATTGAGTTTGGACAGAGGGTTGAGGCTTCATCAAAAGAAAATCCTTTTAATTTTAATCGAAAAATTAAATTATCAAAAGTACGTAATGATGGATATGATTTTGATGGATATATAAATGCAACTTTCGATGTAAGTGGGGATATAAAAATTGAAGGTGACTTTGTCACACAATCTATTAAATTTAATTGTGATCTGCCTGGAGCATATAAATATAATTATATTACGGACCTTGTAGTTTATGTATATATGAACAATGAGATGATAGGTGGATATATTACAGATGAACCTAAACGCATAAATAATAGTGATGGCGCATGTAGTTATTATGTAAAATATGAAATAGATAGATATATAGAAGATTGGGCCGATGACAATGATTTTTCTTTTTCTTTATGGTTTGGTTTCAGATCTTGTGAGGAGCCTGATGATTATCACTATTCAGGTAATGCATTTGATTACTTGCCTGAATATACGCAACCATACTACGTTGAATATAGTTATCCACCTGTCATAAATGCCACTTTACCAAAAGAAAATGATATAATATCTGGCACTGAAACATATATTCCTTCTATGACCGTGTCAGATGCTAATGGAGATAAACTCACCTGTAAATATTATATTGATTCAGTTTTCCAGGAATCAAGAGATGCGTCAAATACAGAAACTTCCCAGTATGTACCTTTTAGTGCGCTTGATACAAAAGCATTGACAAACGGTTATCATACCTTTAAATTCGAGGTTTATGATGGTGATAATTCCACACCGGTAAGTACAACAGTGCGAGCATATATAGATAAATCTCCGCCAGTTATATTGGATAATGATATAGATTGCACATCAGATGACACAAGTATCACAATTACTGGATCAGCAACAGATGATACGACAGATGCAAACTCCATACTGTACAGGTATACAGTTGGAAGTACCAGTACAGGCTGGGTATCTGATAAATCAAAGACATTTAGTCAGTTATCCCCTGACACGGATTACAACATCAAATTTGAAGCTATGGACAAGTATTCTAACATAGCTGCTGTTAATCGGACAGTTCGTACAAAGGCTCAAGTCCCGCGACTTAGTATAATTGAGGAATTGATTAATACTGATTCTGTAGATATACAAATTAGCGATCAAAATCCTTCAACAGTACAATACCAGCTTATGTGCGGTTCAAAATATGTCAATTCCAGTGGAGAACTGATATCAACACCAGCATGGATAACGCTTACGAATAAGAGAATCACAGTAAAGGGATTAATTCCCAATACCACTTATAAATTTACAGCAATTGCAAAGGGAAAAGATGGAGTTTCAACAGCTCTTTCTAACCAAATACAGGTTACGACAAAAGCACTAGGGCCGACAATTGAGTTGACAAAGGGCATAAAACAGATTATTGCCTCATGGAAGCCTGTAAGTGGAGCTATCGGCTATATTATATCAGCAGACGGAGTAGAATATTCCACTGGAACAACTCCTACATTTATTCACAATAACCTGCAGCCTGAAACAACTCATACCTACAAAGTCAGAGTAAGAAATGCAGGAGGAACAGGACCATGGGGTAATGTGGAACAGGCCACTACTCTGCCAAACCCACCTGAAACACCCGTAATAACCGGGACAAGCACAACACAGTCCGCCATAACAATTAACTGGGATGCAGTAGCTAAAGCAACCGGTTATGAAATAGAGGCAGATGGCAAAATAATTGACACAGGTATAAATACTGCATACACAGATGATGGTTTGGAGCCTGATTCAAGCCATAAATACAGAGTAAGGTCAAAAAATGCCGGAGGAAATAGTGAATGGAGCGTATATACGGAAATAAGTACACTTCCGAACCCTCCTGAAATTCCGGAAAACCTTGCCGGAAAACCAACAATGAAGAATATAACGCTGACATGGAATGCTGCTGAAAGAGCAGAGGGTTATGAGCTAGAGATAGACGGAAAAAGAATTGATGTAAAAACAAATACCTACATACATGAAGGATTAACATCAAACACAAGCTATAAGTACAGAATAAGAGCATATAACAAGGGTGGTAAAAGTCTGTGGAGCGAGCCTGTTACAGTAACAACATGGCCGGATATACCGGCTATACCAACCAACATTATGGCAACAGCAGAGCAAAACTCTGTAACACTGACCTGGTACAGCTCACCCTACGCAGAATGCTATGATATACAGATAGATGAAAAGAACATTGTGAATTTAAAAGGTACCTCATATACAAATCAAAACCTTACTCAGGGAACTAACCACTCATATAGAGTTAGGGCAATCAATATAAGCGGAAATAGTCAGTGGAGCAGTCCCGTCGCAATATCGACTCTGCCACAGGAAGAAACAGGAATCACTACAGGGTCTGCAATAATTGCAAATATAGCAGCCGTAGTTACAAACAAAACAATAACAATTGCATGGCAAGCTGTAGAGGCCAATGCACAATATGATATAGAGGTAGATGGGGTAATAATAGACAACGGAAAAGAAACTGTATATTATCATACAGGACTTAAGGCAGAGACCCCGCATACCTACAAAGTGAGATCAAAAAATGCAAATGGAAACGGACAATGGTGCGCAGTCCTTACACTATCAACCTTACCTGATTTACCAGATGCACCTAAAGATTTAAAAGTGACGGTATATGATAGACAAATATATCTTAGTTGGACAAAAGTAGAGGGTATAAGCTATGAAGTGGAAGTAGACGGAAAAACAGTGGAGGTTGGACAGACATCAAGCTACATAGATGAAAACCTCACCCCCGGAACCGCACATACCTACAGAGTTAGAGGTAAGAATATAACGGGAGTAACAGCTTGGAGTGATTCAATAACCAAGAGTACTACAAGCCCTGCTTATGAGGTTGTCTGTTTAAAAGGTGATGAATTTAACTTCTCCTTACTGGCAGCAAATGTACAGGATTTCGGGGAGATTACATTCGTAGTATCTTATAACTCTGACCAACTTGAAGTAGTTGATTTGTGTGAGTTTACCACAGAAAAAGAGGTAGCTACAGGAAGCATAACAGGAACAAATATAACAGTTAAGGCAACTGAAAGCAGAATTGAGTTCAAGGTAAATGAAAGCATCAAAACCGGTACTACATGGTCAGGTGAAATATCGACTATAGTATTTAGAGCTAAAACAGATGGAAAAGCAAGCATAAATTATACCATTGAATAGACCGGATAATATTAGTTATTAAACAGAGGAGCGATAGATATGGCAAAAGTAATTTCTAAAAAATATAAAATTTTGGCACTTATATTAGCTCTTGTATTAATTACAACATCTGTCCCATTGACTATTTTGGGGATAGATAATTTGAAGTCAAATTCAAATACTTATGAGAATGCAAGCAGTGAGGATAAAAGGATAGCATCTGAGATTTCAAATGAGACCGGATTTAGTATCGAAGAAGTCTTCCGCTATAAAACCCCGGGTCGTACTTGGAATGAAGTACTCAACATATTGAGAACAACTTCTCACTTGAGTGATACCGGTTCAAAAAATGATAGAGATAGTACTTTGTTAAATAACGGGGTTGATGAAGATTTTATTCAGCAACTAAAAAAAGAAGGATTTACAGATCAGGAAATTATCGATACCAAGATTCTTGTAGAGAGAGTTATGTTAAAGCTTCAGGATATTGCATCAGCCGGAGGTAATCATGAAGATGATGTTAACGTATCAAGTACTTCAATAGGAAATAATTTTAGTAATGATGAAGATTTAACAAGCTATAGGGAATTGACTGAAAAAATAGATATTCAAAAAACTATATATTTTATGCTGAAGTTGAAATCAGAATTTGGCAGTTATGAGCAAGTATTTGATGAATATTTGTATTCAATTCAGCTTGGGATTGATCTTAATGAATACATAAGTGATAAAAAATCATATTTAAAGAAAAAGGATGAAAAGAAGTTAATTTTATCTGAGCTGAAGGTTATAACTCTTGAAAAAATAGAAGAGATGTCTATTCAAATTCTTCAGAAAGACAACTTTAGCAGTACTCAAGAATTGACAGCTCCTAAAAATGACAAATCGGTAGATGATGTATTTTCAGCAGATAAAAGTCCCTTACCAGACATTCCTAAAGTGCAGGTTGAGGATGTGAAGCCGCAA
Source organism: Bacillota bacterium (assembly GCA_023412635.1). Classification (GTDB taxonomy): domain Bacteria; phylum Bacillota; class Clostridia; order Acetivibrionales; family DSM-1351; genus Ruminiclostridium. The sequence goes on along the minus strand of JAEYNI010000329.1, from coordinate 19,726 downwards.
AACCCGACCGATGAAGTAATGAATGAGATAAAAGAAATAAATCCAGTAAAAAATTAAAATCAAGGAGGAGCGATTTTATGAGAAAAATGAGACGAATCAAAATTATTGGTATTATTGCAGCAGCAGCTCTGTTGATACAAGGCGGTTTTATAAGCTACTCAATGATAGGAGGCAGCATATTCGAAGATTCTTCGGAAAAAGTAAGTAATAAAATTGCTGATTCTAGAAATCAAATAAATGGTGATGGTAAATCCGAAGAAAATAAAAAGAGTACTGTTAAAGCTAATGATAAATTGCAAGATGATTTTAGTTTAGAAATATCTAATGAAATTCTTGATATTATTAAATCATCAGATCCTGAAAAATATACAAGAAATGTTGAAAAATATAAAAACCTCTTAAAAGAGTTAAACGTACATATAAGCTTTAAAAATGAGATTGAAAGATTGATTAATAAAAAGTACAAGCTTCCTGACATACTTACGGCATATTCATTCTTAAATGATAACTATGGGAAAATTGAGGATATTGAAGTACTTGTAAAAGAGAAAGTTTCTGGAAAGCAATGGTCTCAAATCTTCAAAAACTACTTAAAGAACAACCCTGAGTTTGTACCAAGTAATTTTGATTCACAGTACCTGGACAAGTTATTACAGACACCGGGTATAAGTGATGATGTAATTATGATAACGGATAGGGTTAGTCAAAAGGCTAAAACTGATTTTAGTGAGATCTTTGATAAAAAGATAAATGGATTGAGCTGGAGACTAATCAATGCACAATACGGAATAGTAAACGGGCTGGAGAAATCCCCCCATCTATCTGTAACACGTGAACAACTTGATAAATATGCAAATAAGTACAAGCTTTCCGAAAAGCAGGTTATTGAAGCAATGGCTTTGGCAAATAAGTTGGAATTATCTGATGATGATGTTCTTGAAGCAGTAAAGAATGGCCTCTCGAAAGAGGATATCTATTCAAAAGCGTACCACGAAAAGTACTATTAGGGCTAGGTCGAGGTGCAATTTGAACATGTAAGCTATAGAATGAGGAGGTCTTATTTTGAGATTAAAAAATAGCAAAATATCTGTAGGGTTATTATTGGTAATTTTTATTACTCTTATATCTATACAATCAGTTTATGCTGCTACGCTGGAAGAGAGAATGAACAATCTGATAGGACCAGAGAAGCAGTATAACACAATGCTGTCACCGGCCTATTTAAGGAACAATACATCAAATGAATCTATCAACCCACAAAGCGGAGAGGTTTCACTTGCCCAGACTGATTACGTACTTCCTGGTAGGAACGGCCTGGATCTGGAAATAAAGAGAATATATAAAAGCGGTATTTCAAATTTACGAGAGATGAAAACAGAGTACATTTATGGAGAATGGGTTGATCAGGTATCCTCTGATAAAACAGCCGGCTTATTTTATGAAGACAGGTACAACCTTGGAGTTGGAATGAGATTTTCATTCCCAGCGCTCGAAATTAAGAAGAATTATGACCAAACCGAATATATTTTTCTTCATACTGAAGCTGGAGATGTATATAAGCTTGTCTACCCTGATAATCCTGATATACCAGATGAAGAGGAAGATAAAAGTACATTTATACCGGAAGGCCAAACTAAAAAGGATGTTACAATAAAATTAAATAGCGATTTTAATAATGGACAGACTGATGGAACATCATATTATGTAATGACAGATAAAACTGGAAAGAAAACTTATTTTGCCGAGGATGGAAGGGTTCTAGGGATAGTGGACAGGTATGGCAATAAAATAGTGTTCCAGTATAGTACGTTGACATACAAAGTGGATTGGAATACTAAAACCCAAAAACTAATCTCTAAAATAATAGATACTGTTGGCAGAGAAGTTATAATTGAATATAAGCAGGATGAGAACTTTAGGGTCGGCCCAATCAAGAATGAGAAATACACCTTAGATAATAGTTATAAAGCATCGCAAAACCCTAATGCAACTTACTCTGGAGATTTACAAGGAAAATTCCAAGTAATAATCAAACTTCCTAATGGTCAAGAAATCGTATATGACAAAACAGCAGTACTTGTGAACAAATCTGGTAATGTAATCAGAACCAGACTTCAAAGGGTTTTCGATGTTGACGGTAAACCCAGATACCACTTCTGGTATGATCAGCCTGAATTAGGCTTTACCTATACAGATAATACAAACTATTATTCCTATATAAGATATGAGAACCTTACGCAGATAGATTACTGTAAAACAAATCGAATACAGAGATTTTCATATAATACTTTTAAGAAACGATTAGCAGAAAAAGGAAGTATGGAGTACAGAAAAGTATTTGAGGTAAAGGAACTTGAAAAAACGGGGTTTGATTCCTCAAAAAGCAGTTTTTTAGATGCATTCATTTTTAACGTCAAGGACAAGGAGACTTATGGATATACCAATGAACCAGATGGTTATGGATCTAAAGAATATGATGAAAAATTGAGCTTAAGCTATTTAAAGGGTGTTTATCGATACTATACATTAATAACAGACTATAGAAATACCAAAACAAAATATACATATAACGGTATTCACGACCTGGTAAGTACTGTGGAAACAGGTACTAATCATGAATCTGCTATAGTAACAGAATATGATGAAATGAGATATCCCAAAAAAACAGAGACTACAATGAAAAGTATTGAAAAGGGGAAAGTTGTAGATTCTACTTCCCCCAAAATCGAGACTGGAGTAGTAAATCCTACTAACCCAAAAATCGAAGATGGGATAGTTGTAGGTTCTACTTCCAAAAAAGTTGAAAATTATAGATATGATGATAATGGAAATCTGATATTTTATGCGGGACCAGATGTAAAAAGAGATGAAAAAGGATATCCTTTAGAAAATGCAAAGAACACTATAAAGTACACCTATGACTATAGGTTTAACGTTTTAAGTTCAAAAACCTGGGATATAGATGAGGACACCATAGCTCAGATCGAATATTCAATTGACGACAAAGGTAATGTAATACAAGAAAAAAAACGCCAGGTTAATAGTAAGGATTCATGGCTAATAACGGATTATGAGTATGACAATTTTGGCAATATGATAAAGAAAACAATTCATCCCAGCGGAAATGACCAAAATGAGCCAGAGATGGTGACCATTTTCGAATATGGGGTTGATGCTGCCGGGGTTGATCAGAAGGGTGCGTACATTACAAAAGAATTCAGTATAATTGATGAGGTTGAAATATCAAAAAAGTACGCTTATGACTTCAATACAGGTAATATGGTTGCTGAAATCGATGGTAATGGGAATAAAACTGGATACGAATATGACTCGTTAAGCCGAGTAATAAAGATTACCAACCCTGATAATACTGTAAAGGAGTATTATTATAACAATTATAATACACAAAATAAAGAGATAGAATACATTGATCCGAATGGTACCAGATCTATGTATAAGTTTGATATTTTCGGAAACCAGGTGGAGTATTGTGTATTTTTAAATGATACATGGCAATGTATTCTTAAAAGTGAGTATGATCCATATGGAAATAAGATAAAAGAAATTGATGCAAACGGAAACAGTATAAGATTTACATATGATAGCCAGAACATGCTAACAAATAAAGATTATTACGAGAAGGATATAATAAAAAAGGAATGTATAAGTTTTAGTTATACATATGGAGACGATCCAGATACATGGTTGATTCTAACAACAACTGACGAGCGTGGCTTTAAAAAACGACAGTATTATGATTATATGCATCAGCTTATCAAATCGGAGGATACTCCTGATAACATAAATTATTATACTACATATTATAAATATGATTATTCTGGAAATTTATTAAGTGAAACAGATGCAAGAGGTAATACTACAATATATACTTACGATGATTTGGGCAGGCTCATAAGCAAAAAAGATGCTCTCAATAATGAAACACAGTATAAATATAATAGCATTAATAAGCCTATTTTAATTCAAGAACCTTTGGGTAGAACGACCCAGTACATATATGATTCCATCGGGAGGACAATTGAAGAGAGAATATTCGATAAAAGTTCGCTCGAAATATATACGTACAAGAAGTATATGTATGACAAATCCAATAATCTGATATCTTATATGGTGGGGAAAGTAGAAGGAAATGCCGATAAAATATCTTCGCATACTGAATATACCTATGACAGTATGAATAGAATTATCGATGAGTACGACAGGATTGATACATTAAGGAAATCACATAAGAGATACACTTATGATAAAAATGGTAACAAAACCAGTATGACAGAGTTTGTTAATGAATCTGGAAGTGTCACAATAGATTATGCATACGAATACGATTATGATAACAGGGTAGTTCTGATAAAAGGGACTATGAACGATAGGTCTTCAGACGAAAATAATGCAGTAATTCTAGGACAACTTATCAGGAAGTATGTCTATGACCATGTAGGCAACAGAATAAGTGAAGAACAATATAACGGCGCGGACTTTGATAGAATTACATACAAACATGATTATAGAAATCGTCTGGTTGAAAAAATTGAGCCTATTAAAGCTAGCCTCTCCAGGACTACTGAATATACCTACGATAAAACCGGAAATATTGCTACAGAGACAATATATAATTCAGGAGTTGCTTGTACCACACAGTATCAATATGACGGAATGGGTAAAATGACAATGAAAGTAGACCCGATGGGATACGTCAGTAAATACATTTACGATGAAAATGGTAATGTGATAAAGGAAATAGATCCGAGATATTCATCCCAAGACCTAGCCGCAGCTCCAGGAATAATATATGAATACGATGCTTTGAACAGACAGGTTAAGTCAATAGTATTTGATGGTACTCGAAGAACTGTTATAGATTATAAGGAATATGATACCCGTGGTAATTTATCAAAGGAAGCAGATGGAGAAGGCTATAATAATGACAATCCTTTAATGTCTGCTGGAAATGTTTATGAATATGACGCCTTCAATAACGTGATAAGGTATATATATGCCCAGGTATGCAAAGAAAATATACAAAACGGAACAGACAAGTATTCAAAGAAGTATACTTATGATGGAGCAGGTAGAGTACTTAAAGAAACAGATTTCTATAACAATGTAACTCAGAATGAATATTTCTTGAATGGCCTGTTAAAGAGAAAAATTTATCCGGATGGTTCAATTGAAAGTTATGACTATGATCTATCTGGAAAAGCAAAAATGGTTAAAACCGATAAATCAGGTAATACAACGACATATACAAACCTGTTTGGTAAAATTTATAGAATCGAATATCCGGATAATACAACCGAAACCTTTGAATATTCTCCAAAGGGAGAACTTCTTAAAAGTGTTGATAAAGCCGGATATGCTGATTACTTCCAATACGACCTTCTTGGTAACATAACCGACAAAAAGGAGTACATAACTTCAGATGCGTTATATGACTACTATAAGCATATAATAACCAGGTATGATGAATCAGGGAGAACTTTAAGCACTGAAACCTTTAGTTATAAAACTAGCAAGGGGAAGGTAGACGGAGGACAGGACACTTCAACAGGAGACAGGATAAATTACTCCTATGATAAAAATGGAAGAAGTATTAAGGTTATAGGACCTTCTGGGCGCGAAACCATTAACGAATATGATAAAAAAGGTAATGTAATAACTAAAAAGCAGAAGATTAATGGAAATGATTATCAAGTTAACAGATATAAATATGATATTCAGTCCAGAATTATAGAAGAAACTCTGCTTGTTGAAACATCTGATCTGGATACAAACTATATAAGAAATATTGAATTTGACAGCGAGTATTCCACAAAAGTTAAGGCTAAGACTAGCTATACTTATTACAACAATGGGCAGTTAAGAACAAAGACCGATGCAAATGGGAATTCCAATACTATTGAATATGACTTAGACAACAAACCGGTAAAGAAAATTGATGCCTTGAATAATGCTACTTTCTACAAATATGACTATAATGGAAATTTGCTGGAGGAAAAGAACGCTAAAGGTAAATCTACACATTATGAATATGACTCAATGAACAGGCTAATAAGAAAAAAGGCCCCTTCAGCTGATGGAGGATTTGCGGTTACAAGGTACATTTATGATGTAATGGGCAATCTAGTAAAACAGATAGAACCAAATAGTTATATTTCAGAAAAGGACACACCTGAACTTGCAGATTCTATGGAAGGAATGTCATATACCTATGACAATATGAACAGGCGAACCTCCACTATTTTGCCGGATGGAAATGCTATAGAGTATATAAAGTATGATGCTTTGGGGAATGTGATAAAAAGGGTGGATGGACTAAGGTTTAATGGTAGCATTGACACATCACCCGGTACTTCCTACGAATATGATGCTGCAGGAAATGTTATAAAAACTACGAATGCTCTCGGATACAGTAAGAAAAATGAATATGACATTTTAGGTAGAATGGTTAAAAACACTGACGAAAGGGGTAATTCAACAGTCTATTTCTACAATTCGGATGGGACACTTGCAAGAACTGTTTATGCAGATGGCGGAGAAATAAGCTATACATACGACCTTTTAGGAAGAATGACATCACTGACAAACCAGTTAGGAAACTCAACCAATTACAGCTATAGCAGTTTTAACGGTAAGAATTCCGAAAAAGATGAATATGGGAATACTCTTGAATTTAAAACCGATTTGCTGGGGAACATAGTCGCATTAAAGGATAAGGGAGGCAGCATTTCATATTCAAATTATGATGAAATTGGCAGATTGATAAAAAAGAGAATCCCCATTGAAAAGGATAGCAGCGGAACTGTTTTCTACTCTGTTGAGACCTATACCTATGATGAAGTTGGAAACATTTCATCTAAAGTATTAACAGGCACTAAGGATAAGCTATCATCAAGAACAACAAATTATACATATTATGATAATAATCTTATAGATACAGTCTCCGACAGCAGTGGTTCATTTATAAAAAACTATTATGATAAAAATGGTAATCTAGTAAAAAAAGAAAGCCTGAGATCAGATAAGGTATATGATACACAAAAATTTGAGTATGATATGCAGAACAGGGTAATAAAAGAGATACAGTATGTAGATGAAAAAGATATATACAATGCTGCCGCTCTGCCCAATCTGGACAACCTCAAAGACAGTGAATTTCCAGGAAAACTCATGGTGATTACTGCCTATGAGTACGATATATTGGGCAATAGAACCAAGGTAACCAGTCCCCTTGCCTTTGGATACAAAGAGGAGGATATACAAAGCAGAGCAAATTACACAACTGAATACACCTACGATGTATTAAACAGACTAGAAGAAATAACAAGAAAATATAACGGTACAGATGGATCTATAAGTTATACCTATGATGAGTGCGGTAACAAGATTGCCGAGAAAAATGAAAGGGGTTTTGAAACTAAATGCACATATGATAAATTAAACAGGGTTAAGACTCTTACAGACGCACTTAACAATACATTGAGTAATACCTATGACCTTGCAGGTAACAAGCTCTCCGAAACAAATTCCAAGGGCGATACCATGACTTATACTTATGACAAGCTAAACAGAGTTGTTACAGTTATTGATTCCTACGACAGGGTTATAAATAAGAAGGTATATGATGCCAATGGTAATGTCATAAAGGAAATAGATGCCCTGGGCTATTTATCGGCAGACAACGACGATTCAAGATATGGTACTCTGTATACCTATGATCTTGCTAACAGGTTGATTGCTAAGGCAACTCCCGAAGCTGCTGCACAAAATAAAGTCAGCAGCAGGTATGAGTATAATCAGTATGGGGAAGTAGTGAAGCAAACAGACGGACTGGGAAACACTTATACATATGACTATGATGCTGCTGGAAAATTAATCAGGGTCATCGACCCACTGGGAGTAGCAACAAAGTACAGCTATGACAAGCAGGGTAGCAAGCTGACCATGACAGATGGAAGAGGTAAACTTACAAAGTATAACTACACAGCCTTTGGAAAACTGAAAACAGTAATAAACCCTGAGAATAAAGAAATAAGGTACAAGTATGACCTTAATGGAAATACAGCCTGCATTACAGATGAAAATGGCAGTAATACTGTATACACCTATGACGACAAGGGACTTTTACTGGAAAAGAAGGTGTTGGAAACAGGTGATAGTGTAAGCTATTCATACGATGAAGCAGGAAATAAAAAAACAATGTCTGATGACAGCGGGAACAGCTTTTACAGCTACGATGCAAATAATCGACTCCTTGAAGTAACAAAGGACGGGGCTGCTCAGATAAGCTATACCTACGATCAGGTTGGCAATGTGACCAATATTACTGATTCAAAAGGAAATACCATAAGCTATACTTATGATAAATCCAATAGGATGGAAACAGTTACTTCAAACGGAAAGACTGCAACCTATACTTACGATGAAAACGGCCGAAGAACAGATATCACATATGACGGAGGTGTAAGTGAAAAGTATACCTTCGATAAAGATAATCAGCTGATAAAGCTAATAAATTGTAAAGCTAACGGAGCTGTAATATCTGAGTACAGTTATGAATATGACATTGCCGGAAGACAAATATCGAAAACAGACAGCTTCGGAACAACATACTATACATATGATAAAGCCGGCAGAATACTTAAGGTGTCTACTCCAGGTAAAACAACGGTATATTCCTATGACAATGCAGGGAACAGGATATCCCAGAACGAAACTTACATTTCGCCGCAGCCCAGTGGTTATGTTGACGAGGTTACAGGAAAAGACATACAATATATATTAAAGAAAAGCGACTATACCTACGCTTCATCAAACACACTACTAAAGCTGGTAGAAAGAATGTTTGATGAAAGCAATACGGAAGTTGCAAGAAAGACAACAAAATATGTATACGACAATAATGGAAACCAGCTGCGTCAAACCGTAAGCTATGTATTGCCCGACAATACAAGTATACGCCCTGCCACAAAAGGGACTGCATACGGAGACAATCTGCCAGGAGACATAGACAAGCTGGTGGAAAAAACCAGCTATATCTATGACGGCTTTAACAGGTTAAAGAAGGCTGAGACAGTAAAAGACGGGCTAAGGACCACTGCTGAATACGTATATAACGGTGACAACCTGAGAGTAAGCAAAACAATCAAGAGATCCGACAATGGATATGCAGCAGAAGTAACAAATTATTTATATGACAGACAGAATGTAATACTTGAAACAGATGCAAATAGCAATATAAAAGCGAGATATGTAAAGGGAATAAATTACATATCAAAAGCAGATGGAAGTGGGAAAACATCATACTTCCTGTTCAACGGACATGGAGATGTAGTACAGGCAGTGGATGAAGCAGGTACTGTATTAAATCAGTACGAGTATGATATCTGGGGAAATCCTGTACTCACGATAGAAACTGTTGAAAATGCAATCCGATACGCAGGTGAGTATCTGGATGCTGAAACAGGACTATATTACCTGAGGGCAAGATATTATGACCCATACATAGGACGATTCATAACAGAGGACAGTTATTGGGGAGAGGATAAGAACCCACTGAGCTTGAACCTTTATACATACGCACACAACGACCCGATCCAGTATATCGACCCAACTGGACACACAGTAGCCAAGATAGGAACAAAAGGTGATACTATTAGGGCAATACAAGAAGACTTAAAGAAATTAGGATATAAAGTTACTGTTGATGGAATATTTGGAGCAGAAACAGAAGCAGCAGTTAAGAAATTCCAAAAAAATAATGGGCTTCAGGTTGATGGTATAGTTGGGAATCAAACAATTAACGAGATATATTTTGAGCAGAGTAAACAAGCAGCAAAATCTCAAGGGATAGAACTACCAGAAGCACCTAAGGCTGCTGCAGGTCAGCTGAAAGGTAATGTATTAATTATCACTGACGAAAAATATGCAAAGTCTATAGAGAATATAAAACAGATAAAAACCACAACTAAAGGTGGTTCTTTAACAACAGATACTCAGAATAATGAGCTTGTAGGAATAAATACTCAAGTTAAGAATGTAGACCCAAAAGCTCCTGATATAAAAATTACTCCAAAAAAACCTGTTAAACTTGCTAAAGATACTGAGGTTAATGCGTTAATAAAAACAACAGAGAACACTGTAGCCGCTATTGAAAACACAAAAAGAACGTTAACTATTGCCAATAAAACGTTAGATGATACAGCTAACAAGAAAAAAAGTATTATACAAAAGGGGACGGGTAAGAGTGTAACTTCTCAGAATACGAGTAAATCTACTGAAGAAAAAAGTCTAGGAACTCAATTTGTAGATGGTATTCAAAATTCGCTTGATGTAGCTGGATTGGTTCCTGCAGCTGGTTTTATCCCGGATGCTATAAATGCAACAATATACTATGCGAGGGGAGATGAAACAAATTACAGAATTTCGCTGGCTGCAATGATACCTGTTGTTGGATTAGGAGCTACAGCTGCAAAACTTGCTAAAAAGGCAGATAATATAGTTGATATTTCTACTGATTTAGCTAAAATGGAAACAAAGGTGTCTAGTAAAACTGAAAAACATCATATAGTTACGGATAAGAGTAAAAAATTTGATTTTAAAAACCACCCTGCAATTAAGGAGACAGGAATTGACATAAGTAAAGATATCGACAATCTTGTTGATTTAGCTAATCATAGAGGAAGGCATACAGATTCATACCATAAGGAAGTTCAAAGAAGGTTAGATTCTATTTATGATAGGTATGGTGGAACAGACAGACTTGAAAATGCAGTAAGAAATGAGTTGAATGCTATGAAGCAGGAATTGTTAGATGGAACTTTGAATCCATATGGAAAATAAACAGGAGGTAATAAGTTGAGTTACTATTTACTTGAATATAGTGAAGACTCTAAAGATAACTTACCAAAAGGTAAAAGCCCTATTTTAGTAAACGATTATAATTTAAATGGGTTTGACCTAAGGTCAGTTTGGAGAGGCACTTACATTGAAAAATGGCCAGATAATCTTGATTTTTGTTATAAAAAAGGTAATGTTATTTTAGACTATGTCCCTAATGTTCTATCGTGGTTGATGTTTACTGATAAGGCAGTTGAGGTTTTTAAGAGGTTAGGCATTGTAAATATACAATACCTGCCAATAAGTATAAAGAAAGCTGGAAAAAAAGAGCCCAGTCATATGTTGAATGTAGTAAATGTTCTTGATTCAGTTGAAGCATTGGATTTGGAAAAATCTGATTATGTTTCTTGGGAAGATGACTATAAATATATTAAATTCATTAGAAAAGTCGTTTTAAATAAGAATGCTTCGAAGAGTAATTTGGATATTTTCCGTTTACTAGAAAGCAAAAATTACATTATCGTGTCAGAGCGTATACGAATAGCAGTAGAAAATGAGGGATTAACTGGTTTTGGATTCAAATTATTAGAAACAGATTAGAACGTGGGAAAAATAAGACGGCGGTTGTCTAAATGATAACCGTCTTTTTTTCTACCCTTTTGGAGCTACATAGTGCTTACGAAGTAAGTGGTAAACCATGAGTACCTCGACTGCTGGGATCTGCCATGCGATAATTACTCCTGAATAGTTTTAGCTGTCACTTTAAATACTCCTTGGAGTTTTTAGAGTAGCTTAAAGTTTTAAGGAGAATTAATCATGGATGCACAACAATTAACTCATGAGTACCGCCTTTCTCAGTGGGCTCCCATTATCCATACGTGCCGCACAAGCGGTATGACTGTAAAAGCATGGTGTCAGGAAAACAACATTAACGAGAAACAGTTTTTCTACTGGCAACGTAGGGTTCGTGAGGAAATTAGTTCATTGTCTTCTGAATTGCCGGTAGCGAAACAGAGTACAGCTTTCGTTCCACTTAAAGTTTCAGATACTAAAGCGTGTAACGATAAGTATTTTAACCCTGATATGGTTCTATGTATTGGCAGCTCTCGCCTTGAACTTTCAAATCAGACATCGCCGGAGTTGCTTGCCAATATATTAAAGGTACTCGGACATGTTTAATGATGCTGCTGGTTTTGATCAAATATATATTGCGTGCGGATACACCGATCTGCGCTGCGGAATTGATGGCCTTGCAGCTATTGTCCAAAATGAATTTAAACTTAATCCATTTCAAAATACGCTTTTTCTTTTCTGTGGTAGAAAGACAAATCGCATCAAGGCCCTTTTGTGGGAAGGAGATGGTTTTGTCCTTCTGTATAAACGACTGGAAAGTGGACGGTTTCAATGGCCACGTAGTGAAAAGGAAGCGCGATCTATCACTTCAAACCAATTCAGATGGCTTACAGAGGGATTATCCATTGATCAGCCAAAAGCAACGAAAAAAGTTTATCCCAGGCATATTTTGTAGTGGATAAAAACAGGAATTTCTAAGGATTGTCCACAGATTTATAAAATTCCTGTTTTATGCTTTTCGTGGTAAATTTTTCATAGTATGATAGTTCCATGGATAAAAAATATTGTGTGAATGAATTAACTAAATACAGCAAAACAGACATAATCGATATTGTCATCTCCTTGCAGAGAGATAATGAAAAACAGGAGATACAGATGCAGGAACTGAATCAGAAGATGGATCTTCTTCTCGAACAGTTAAGCGTATCGAAACAACACCGTTTTGGACGTTCCTCTGAAAAAATGCAGTATGAAGATCAAATGGAACTCTGTTTTAATGAGGCCGAAGTTTTAGCTGCTGAAAAAGTTGCTGAACCAGAACTGGAGGAAGTATGCCCCAAAGCTTACAAACGAAAGAAACACAAAGGAAAGCGTGAAGAAGATTTAAAGAACATTCCGGTTACTATCATAGAGCATACACTATCTGAAGAGCAACTTAGATCAGCCTTCGGTGAAAAATGGCGCCGTCTTCCGGATGAGGTATACAAAAGGCTGGCTCTGCATCCTGCCCAATTCGAAGTAGAAGAGCATCATGTGGCAGTTTACTGTGGAAATGACAACCAGACCATCGTTAAGGCAAATCGGCCAACCGATTTGTTACGAAACAGCATTGTTACTCCTTCACTGGAGGCAGCCATACTAAACTCCAAGTATATTAATGCAATCCCTTTAAACAGGCTTGAACAGGAATTTGCCAGAAATGATGTAATGGTTTCAAGACAAGTTATGGCCAACTGGACTATCCTTTGTGGAGAGAGATACCTATCACTTTTATATGACCGGCTGCATCATGAACTGTATAAATGCAAAGTATCACAAGCGGATGAGACCCCTGTAATGGTATCCAAAGATGGTAGATCAGCTGGATCAAAAAGTTACATGTGGGTATACCGGACAGGCAAGTCCATCAGCTTCCGGACTTTATGCGGGGGCTGAAACAAATAAGAAATAAAAAAGCTTACTGAAACACTGCCTTACAAGCTGGAAACGCTAAAAGGAGTTGATTTTATAACAGCAGCTGCCTTAATAGCCGAAATCGGCGACATAAACCGCTTTGCAAGTGCTGATAAACTGGCTAAATTCTCTGGAATATGTCCTGTAAGCCATTCCTCCGGGGATACTCAAAAAGACATAAGAAACAAATTTGGAAACCGAAGGCTGCACTATATATTTCAGGGGATAGCAGCAAGGAATATTTGTGCAGGACGAAACAAAAACAAGCCTGTAAACGGTATAGTTTACGAGTAATACAGCAAAAAACTGTCACAGGGTAAAACCACAAATCAAGCAATAAAGTCAGTGATGAGAAGAATTGTAAATATAGTCTACGGCATGATGAAAAGTGGTAACGAACATGTCCATCCAAATATACCCAATCAAGCAAAGAAATGATATAATCAAACTGATGTACCTTGAAAACAAAGAATACCTATATAGCCATCTGAAATATGATGGCTACTACATTTGAGCAACATATTATCTCGTTAAGGGTATTACGACCCGAACCTAGGCAGATTCACATCAGAGGACAGCTATTGGGGAGAAGATAACAACCCACTTAGCTTGAATTTGTATACTTATTGTCATAATGATCCGATACAGTATGTAGACCCTACGGGGCATTATGTATCAGATTGGGATAAAGAACATTTATCACCTAGTGAGATAAAACAACTAGAACAGTATGGTAAAGATTGGAACGCTGCTAATAAAGCCGGTAATCAAGCTGGTAAAGATAAAGCTCATGAAAATGCAGAGAAGTTAAGAGATAAATATAGGAATAAGAATGAAGTTGGTACAGGTGACGGAAATACGGTAACCGTAACGCCTGAAAGCAACAAAAATAACAACAAAACTACACCCGAACAACCTAAGCAATCGCCAGATCCCAAGTTGATGGAAGATTTTTTGGATTATATGGCGACACAGCCAGTTCTTACAGAAGGTGAGAATGACTTAAAGAGCTTGATCAATACGCTGTTAGCTTCTACTAGTAAGAACGATATAAAGCTTATTACTTATATTACACAATCAAAAAATGATAGTTCAGTTTCATTTGAGGAATACATAGATGATAAGTTAGATGATGATCTTATAAATGATATAGTTAATGACGTAATTGATGAGGTTAAGCAAAATGGTGAGTTAACAGAAGAACAATTAAATAATCTAGAAAAAATACTTAATAAAAAAGATAACTCACTTTGGGGTATTCTTGATAGAGTATCAATAATTGCTCTTGCAGCATCATTGGCGACGGAGTTAGCTAAAACAGGTTATGTTTCTGTTACATATAAAGAAGGTAAGTATGAGGTTAAAAATAAGAGCAAAAAGAAAGAACTAGAGTCGATTAATAATGAGGGAACGAGCGAAGGATGGGGCAATGGTGAAGATGGACCACCAGATGGGTGGTCGGAAAATGATGAGGAGACGGGTGAACGTATCAATGAAGAATTATATAAGAGTAGCAAATTATACAAACATGAAGTTGATTTAATAGCCAAGATAAGCTCTATTGATACAAATAAATTTAACTGGGATATTGAAAACTTCAAAAAAATATATGAGAAAAACAAAGCGATTTATGAAGAAATATCCAAGAAGACAGGTATTCCGCCAGAATTAATAGCAGCTATTCATTATCGTGAATCTGGTTGTGATTTTAATACGTATTTGCACAATGGAGATCCTCTTGGGAAACCAACTACAAACGTACCAAAGGGAAAATACTTCGATAATTTTATAGATGCTGCAGTAGATGCTTTATCTGAAAAGAAAAGTCGTAGAGATGAATTTAGATTGAATTCAGATTCTGATGATATAGCGGCAATGATGGCTTTTGCAGAATCATACAATGGATTAGGATATTATAAATACCATAAAGATACTCCAAGTCCATATGTGTATAGCGGAACAAATGTATATATAAAAGGTAAATATAAATCCGATGGGGAATGGGATCCTGATTTAGTAGATGCTCAACCAGGTGTCTACATACTTATAACTTCATTGAAAAAATAAATTTAGTAGTTATCAACTATTGCGGAGGATACATTTGTATTAACTAAAATTGATATGGAGTACCTATTTATTAGGTATTCCATATCAAAAGTAAATAGCGTATTTACATTAAACTTATGAGGTGAATTTTTATGAAGAAAATTATTTCAATAATCTTTGTGATAGGTTTTTTATTTAATACAGGTTGTACAAATACTAATAACTTACCCAATATTTTAAATCAAGAAAATACAAGAAATTTAAAACAATCTGCTCAAGCTAATGTAACTTCTAGTGAAATAAAAACACCCAGTAAAAAAGATATACATAGTAGCGCTAATATTACCAGTACAGGAGCTGTGAGTAATTTATTTTTCTCTAAAAACAAAGATGTAAAGTTGAAATATAAAGGGAGTTTTTTATTTGATGATATTATAGAACAAGATGTTGAATTGAATATTAATGAATTGGCTATTCTTAAGGATGGTGAGTTATACGAATTAAAACTTGATTCCATCGATGGTGTTCCGTATGATCGTTTGAGTTTGGGATATTTCTATGTACAGAAAGATAAAATATATAAGTTAGAGACGAATAAGGAGAATTTTAGTAAGTTAAGAACAAGTGCAGAATTACTAATTGGTAGTGTCGTAGTTTGCCAGGACAGAGAAATAAAAGACACATTGGATAAAGAAAAGCATGGATTTCATCATTACATTGAAGTGAACGGGGATAAGCGAGAATATCACTCATATAATGACCAAGTTTCTACTGGGTATTATGAATCATTTACATGGGAGAAAGGAAAAGGCCTAGTAAGTTATCGAAGTGGATATGGTGCGGAAAGGGATTCTATTGAACTGCAGTTAAATCAATAGAAATAAACTGTATATCATTTTTGGATATGTTTCTTCTTTGGTCAGAAGTCTCACAGAAATAAAGAAGTTCTGTTATTGATTCATTAATAATGTGTGCTTTAACTTCAAGTGCGACATTTTTATTATCACGTAGGATTATTGATTACAATAGTGATATCTGTAAGTGCTTCAAAAGATGACGTAGTGAATAAGGAGCGATCATAAGCTAAAATGGAATTAATAAATTTTATTCCAGGAGAAACCTTATGAACCTGAAATCACTTGAGCTTTGGCAGCATAGAATTGCTGACAGAAAAACCAGCGGTTTGAATGTTACCAATTGGTGCAAGAAAAACAATCTAACAAAACATGATTACTACTACTGGCTGAAACGTATAGAGACTCATACACAGAATATCAATACTTCAATACCAGTTTTTGCAGAAGTTAAATCAACATATATAACCCAATGTAAAAATGTGAACTCAGATATCCAAATCACTAGGCATGATATTAATCTAACAGTCAGCGATTCTAATACAGTTAAACTTGCAGCAGAATTCATCAGTCGGTTGCAGAGATTATGTTAGGCCATTTTGCAAAGGATGCTTCGCACATATTTATCGCCTACGGGTACACAGATTTCCGCAAGCAATTTGAAGGTCTGGTGGCTATGGTTAATCTTCAGTTCAAACTGGATCTGTTTTCTGACAGATGAAATGAAATTCCAATGGCCCAAGGATGCTGCAGAAACAAAGGAAGTCACTTCACAGCAGTTGGAATGGCTTCTCAAGAAAATACGACGATTAATGAAGAAATATGGGCTGTTCTGTCCAATACGCAAGGCTAATCCATACCGACGTATGGCAAAAGCAATAGAGATTGCTTATGTTGTACCAAATCTATTAAACCGGGAGTTTGAAACACAAGGACCTCGCAAGGTTCTTCTACCTGATATAACCTACATCATCAATGGCACAGTGTTTCACTGACAGCAGAGACTTTAATTAATAGTGATCAAGGCGTTCATTATAAAAGTGTTAAATTTGGTCAACTGATAAAAGATAGTGAAATGAGACAGTCTATGTCCCACAAAGCCAACTGTTGGAATAATGCACCCCAAGAATCTTTCTTTGGACATATGAAAGACGAAATAGATATTTCATGGTGTACAACTTTTAATGAGATTCATCAGGGTATTACTAATTGGGCTAACTACTACAAAATGCAGGGGGTTTCATATAGTGAAAAGAAAGAGAAGCGTCAGGAGGCATCACGAGCCATCCTAGATGCCTTTTGGTCGTAGATAGAAGAGACGTCAGCTCTTACAACTACTAATGAAAATTTGACTAAAACCCCGACTTATGCCAAAGAATCAGAGAAAATATCGTGAAATATTTTTAGAAGATGGAAGGTTGCCCATCTCGAATAATCTCTGTGAACCTAATATTAAGCCATATGCTACAGCAAGACGCGCCTGGCTTTTTGCAGATGAACCTAAAGGGGTAATTAACAGTTCAGCATTTATTGTTGTTCGCATTCTTTTAGTAGGATATAATAATTTTACAATTGAAATGTCAGGAGCTGGTGATTATGAAATGGGATGAAGTAAGAAGTCTATATCCGGACCGTTTTGTAAAGTTTGAGATATTGGAATCCCACGTTGTCGACAACAAAGAATACGTGGACGATGTAGCTGTAATCAAAGCTATTGAAGATGGGAAAGCTGCTATGAAGGAGTTTATTACCTGCAAGGAAGGCCAGTTTGTTTTCAGTACAAGTAATTCAGATGTAGTTATCGAATTGGTAAGACATGCTGGAATAAGAAGGGGCGTATAGAATGCATAAGATTGATCATAAAGAAGGCTTATTAACGTTTCGATTCTGCTAAAACATGGTGATAAGGAGATTACAATTGATCATGTCATTGTTGATACCGGAGCTGCACAGCCATGAAACCTGATACCAATTCCGAAAAGTGGAAAAAATGTGTTGAGATTGCAAAAATAATAGTAGCAAATACATCGAGTGATAAGAAAGCTCGAAGAGAATAATTATCAAAATTAATTGAAAACAAAATAGATGATAGACGGTACTTTCTTGAAAAAACATATTTTAGTACAGTAAAGACTAAAAATATGGTAGATAGTATAACATACGGGGATAACACATTTTTTAGGTATGCTGATGAGAAATAATGCAAAATTGGAGGGAAAACATGAAGCGAAAAAATATTTTTTTAATTGTTATAATTATAGTAATAACATTATTTATAACAGTGTCATGCACAGAATATAAAAGTATAGAAATTAGTAATAACCTCGAACCTAATAGTACTAATAACGATACTAACTCTGAAATCTCCATTGATCTAATAAAAAATAATCCTTCCACGAGTAATGTACAACAAAGTGATATTAATATTGATGAACTAAAAAAAGCAATAAAACTTAATATAAATTATGATTTATGGTGCTATGGCAAATATTCTGAATTTAATGGGGTTGAAAAGCAAACATCAGATATTGAGATATATAACATAAAAGATGAACCAAGTAATATTTATATTTATTTTAATAAACAATTTGCTGAGGAGGGAAATAGTAACATATCAAAGGGGAAATTTTATCTTGTAATATATCTGATTAAACATAAAAATGGATATTCAAGTGAATTAGGGGGATATTGGAAGAGGGAAACAGAAGAAGAGGCGAAAAATGAGTTAAAAGCAATAAAATGTGAGTTAGTACAAAAGAGCACAATAACTTTTAATGCAATCATGCAGCCTGAATTTTTACAGCTAACGGGTGAAGGTCTTAATAATTTTAATAGATTAAAGAGCAATTTATCTGAGTTGATAAGTAAACAAGGAGAATTAGACAAGGGTGAATATAAAGCTTATATACGTAAGTTTAATGATTTAGATTCAATGACGTATGTTTTAGTAGAAGATAATAGGGGTAACAGTTGGAAAATATCAGTAGAATTTGATGATAATAGTTATATATCTGTTGACAAATTTTATAAGACTAACAGCGATATAAGGAAATTCGAATTTGAACAGTTAAAAAAAATCTCTTACAATGTTGATAAAATAACCATAAAATAATTTTTCCTGATCGATACTTTAGCTGACAATCTTCTCTATTCGAAAACACCATGAGAAATTTTCATAATACCAAATTAAAAACCCACATAACAGACAAACAGGGATCCTATTAATAGAATCCCTGCTGTCTAGCTAATGATTTAACCAACGGTTAAGAAACTAACCGAACTGCTTTTGTTTTCCCTGCATTAATCCGCTACTGCTCTTATTAACTGCGGCCACCCTCTTGGAGCAGATGCAGTACCTCGAGCACTAATCGGACGCAAGAAATTTTCAATAACGGGTATGGCAGAAAAGTAGTTAAAAACTATCAACACAATCATCTCCCATT
>JAEYNI010000301.1 GCA_023412635.1 Bacillota bacterium | reverse complement strand
AGTTTTTCCGGTAGTGGGGGATGGTTAAGATTAAAAGTAAAACAATTTTTAAATGCACCAACTGCGGCTATGAAGCATCAAAATGGGTTGGACGCTGTCCGGATTGCGAAAACTGGAACACCCTTGAAGAAACGCTTGTGGCGGCAAAAAAACCCGGTAGAGCTTCAGCACCACGTGCAATAAAGAAAATAGCCCGACTGACTGAGATCAAAGCCAGTAACAGTGATCGCATTGTAACGGGTATCAATGAATTCAACAGAGTAATGGGCGGTGGGATTGTGAGGGATTCCATTACAATTATTACAGCAAAACCCGGTGCGGGTAAATCCACCATACTGCTACAGGTTGCAGCAGATGTGGCAGGCAAGGGCTTAAAGGTTTTGTATGTATCTGGAGAAGAAAGTGAAAGCCAGATTAAAAACAGGGCAGACAGGCTCTTTGATAATATAGAAACAGGAGTATGGGTTTATTCCGATAACAGTATGGATAATGTACTTGAGGTAGTAGGGCAAATCGATCCTGACCTTCTGATAGTAGACAGCATTCAAACCTTTGTACTGGAAAGTTTCCCGGGCTCCAGAGCCGGTTCTCCCACCCAGACCATGGAATGTGCAAACGAGCTGTTGAAGCTTGCCAAGGACCCTATAAGACCAAGGGCGGTATTTCTTGTAGGTCAGATGAATAAGAACGAGGAAATAGCGGGATTACGATCTCTGGAACACCTGGTAGATGCGGTTTTAGTGCTGGATGGGGATAATGAAGAAGAACTTCGGGGACTTTCTGTAACAAAAAACAGATTCGGTAGCACCTGGGAGAGGGGCTACTTTTCAATGACCGAAAACGGATTGGTTTCTATAGATAACCCCTCAGAGTTTTTTATGACTATCAGAGATAAAAATGAGACAGTATCCGGAAGTGCGTTAACTGTTGTGAAAGACGGTTCGAGACCTATAATAGTGGAAATTGAAAGTCTTGTATCAAAAACCTTTACTCCTTTTCCGTCGAGAATCGGTGAATGTGTTCGCAGAGAACAGCTCAGTACCCTTATATCCATTCTTGAACAGAGAGGGAGGATATCTTTGTACGATAAGGATGTGGTTATTAAAACCACCGGTGGGCTGAAATTTAAAGAGCCTGCTGTTAATTTATCAATAATAATGAGTATAGTTTCATCGGTTTATGATAAAGAGATTCCAAATGACACGGTCTTCATATCGGATGTGGGATTAACAGGAGAATTAAAGAAAGTCCCCTCTCTTGAACTGCGAATCAGAGAACTGGACAGAAGAGGTTTTAAGAAGGTATACATTGCAAAGAATGCTCTTATAAGAACACAGGAAATAAAGAATATTGACATAATCGAATGTAAATCCCTTCAGGATGTAATAAACAAGGTTTTTAACCGTAAGCAGTAATTGAAGAAATATTTATAACTTTTGCAATAAGAATTATTGACTCTCCTGTTAGGTCAGGGTTTATCATGAATGTACAGGCCTGAATAACCAAATAGGAGTTTTGTATGCAGAAGATTGATTTAAAAGCTCAGCTTAAGACTATCTACAGTGCTTCATCTCGAAGACCTGCCATTGTTGAAGTACCCGAAATGAATTATCTGAAAATTGATGGAAGGGGTAACCCGTCTCAAACAGAGTTTCAAGAGGCTGCCCAAACACTTTTCCCGGTAGCTTACACTCTGAAGTTCATGGTAAGAGAAAAGCTTGACATTGACTTTAAGGTGATGCCCATGGAGGTTATTTGGAATATTGACCGGGAAAACAAAGAGTATTACTGGACAATGATGCTGATGCAGCCGGGCTGTATAACCAATGATTTATTTATAACAGCATGTCACCTGGTTAAACAGAAACATAATCCGAAGTCACTTGACAAAGTGGGATTTGAAAGTCTTTCTGAAGGGCTTTGTGCTCAAATTGTGCACAAAGGCTCTTACGAAAACATGAATAGCACATTAGAGAAAATGCTTATGTTTATTAATCAGGAAGGGTATAAATCCAACAGAGATACCCATGATATATACCTTAACAACGTCACAAAAACTAAGCAAGAAAATCTCAAAACAATTATGAGGCTTAAGATATGGAGGTAGGTTCCTTTGTTTAAAATTGGAGACTTTGCGAGAATTAATAAAGTTTCTATAAAAACATTAAGGCACTATGACAGCCTTGGCTTACTGCGCCCTGAAAAAATTGACCCCCTTACCGGTTATCGATACTATTCTGCCAGTCAGATGCCAAGGCTGAATAAAATACTGACCCTGAAAGAGGTCTGCTTTTCTCTGGAGGAAATTGCATTAATTCTTGATAAGGATATGAACTCTGAACAGATCCAGACCTTCTTAGAAATAAAGCAGTTAGAAATCGCTGAAAGAATAAAGTCTGATCAGGAAAGGCTTGCCCGTGTCAAAAACTTATTGAACCTCAGCAAAGAGGAAGCATTTTATTCAAATTACGATATTACGTTGAAGGAATTTGAACCTATACAGGTGGCTGCGTTAAGAGACTTTATATCCGGTTACAGTCAGCAGGGACCCCTCTGGAGAGAACTGTTCATTTACCTTCGAAAGCATAGAGTTAAGGTTCTTCAGGGTGCAACGGTAATTTACCATTACGATAAATCTACCGACGGAAGTATTGATACTGAAATTATCGCACCTATAGTGGACAGGTTTCTCGAAAGTGACCGTATAAAGTATAGGCTCCTTGAGGGAGTAAAAGAAGCGGCAACACTGGTGCACAAAGGTTCTTACCAAACGCTGCATCTGGCCTATGAAACGATGTCTAAATGGATTGAAGAAAACGAGTATGAGATTGTTCAGCCACCACGAGAAGTTTACCTAAAAGGCCATTTGATGACAAAGGATGCAAATGAGTATATTACAGAGCTTCAGTTCCCGGTAAAAAAGAGATAGACAAAATATATATTCTCTTCAAATGTTACTTCTCCATTATTTTATTGTATTAAACTCTTTATCCTAAGTGCTGTTCTTAAGGCTGAGACAGCTCTATCTGCGCTTAAGATAGTCTCGATACCTTTTTCGCAGCATTCCAGAACATGTCTGATGGATCCTTCATACGGATTTTCCTCTCTATCTAATGTGATTTCTTTTTTACCCTCGGAGGTATATTGTACAAAACTTTTTATGTCGCCATTGTTAGAGAACTCCTCATTGTACTTGATTACTCCATTGTCAAAAATAGCTTCATACCCCACTGTAAACGGATAACTTTTTGGGAGCATGGAAGAACCTGTGATTTGTGCAACTGTATCACTATATTTAAAGAGGGCCGTAACGTTTGCTTCATTATCATTTTTACATGAACCAACAGCAGAAATATTCTCTGGGGCACCTAATATCCATGTAATAAAATCAATATCATGTATCATTAAATTTGTTACAATTGTTTCAAAACCAAGGCTCCCCCATATTGCAGGAGTCAGTCTTTTAACATGAATCTCCCGTAATTTACCCAGTTCATTATTAGCTATCACTTGATGCAGGTAACGATAGCTGGGGTCAAATAATATAAACAAATTAATAAATACTCTTTTGCCGTATTTATTTTCTGCTGCTGCAATAGCTTCTGCACCTTCAATTGTTGAACTGATAGTGGTTTCGCAAAATACGTTTTTTCCTTTTTCCAATGCCTTTATAACATACTCAGTATGTAAATGGTTTGGCAGGCAAACATCGATCAAATCTATATCAGGGTCATTAAGTATATCATCAATGTTTTTAGTAACCTCAATCCCTAAATCGGCTTTAATATTAGAAAGTTTTTTTTCATTTCTCCCAAATATTTTTATAGACCCAATTGAACTAATATTTTTGTAAATACTTGCATGGTAAGCACCAAACCCTGTTCCTAAAATTCCAATCTTCATATAGTACCTCCGCTTATTTAAAATGTTATAATAATTATAGCTTTGTATTGTTGACAATAGATTGTCATAAATTATTTTGAACATTATAAATTAAGTAAACAAACGAAAAGGTGAAAAATGAGACTACACCGATTAATTGCCATTTTATTATTAATTGAATCCAGAGGACAAATAAAGGCTAAGGAACTGGCATATGCACTGGAAACCTCTGTTAGGACTGTTTACCGTGATATTGAGACTTTATGCCAGGCAGGTATTCCCATTGCTACCACTACTGGGCCTAATGGCGGAGTTTATTTCATGGAAGGGTACACTACAAAATTATATAATTTACAGGAAGAGGAAGCTGTTAATCTTTACCTGACTGGGGCTACAGTATATAAAGGTGACACGGGAAAAAATCTGAAATATGCACTGTCAAATCTTGAAAAAATGCTTCCTGCCGAGTACAGTGAAGATATCAGGCTGGCTAAAGATAGATTCTATTTTGACGAGTATCCATGGTGGGATAAAAAACTGGAGCTCCAGCATATGGATGTATTGAGAAAGTCAGTCTGGAATACAAAGAAACTAAGAATTAAGTATTGTAAAATAAATAATGAGATTTCTGCAAGAGACCTTTTACCTTACGGACTTGTTGTGAAAGCTATGGAGTGGTATCTTGTTGCATTCTGTACAATAAGCAATTCTATTAGAACATTTAAATGTGAGCGTATTATTGAAGCAGAAATAATTGATTCGACTTTTCAAATTCCAAATGACTTTAAGCTTGAACGTTATTGGAAAGAAAGCAAGAAGAGGTTTACAAATAAATGTTCTGAGAACGAACAGTACCCTGTATTAATAAAATTACGCAAGTCCCACAGTGACATTTTAAAGAAGTGTGAAGTATTCAAAACAGATGAAAAAGATGAATACATCTTTGCTGAAATCAATATGCATAAATTTGAATATGCATGCAAGGAAGTAGATGAAATAATATGGGATACAGAAATATTGAGCCCCCTAGAGCTGAGAAACTTTGTGAAAAGCAAAGTTAAGACTGTTTTAAAAAAGTATACACATAGTTAAAGAATGGCACTTGCTCAAGTTGATCAGGTTTACACATAAATCAGATTAGTGCTATTGACATTCTGGTAGTGGTATGCAAAAATGTTAAAAATCCGTATATTCTTAAAGAACACTAAGGAGATCACCATTATGAGAAAAGAACTCCCAATTATGGAATTTGATCCTTCACCTAATGCTGTAATTGAACCAAGTAAGATCATCAAGCCCATTGATATCCCAGAAAGTGTTGTAATATGCTTTTTCAATGATGTTATTACAAAGCTTAAAGAGGAAGGGAGATTAAAGTGTATCACCTGCATGAATTCTGAAGTAGGCGAGCATCCCATATATGAACTAAAGGTTGGAGAAAATGCTGTAGCTCTGTTCCATCCCGGTGTGGGAGCACCTTTGTGTGCCGGGATGCTGGAAGAGGTCATTGCCCTTGGCGGCAGGAAATTTATAGCCTGTGGCGGTGCCGGTGTGCTGGACAGGAGCATAGCAGTGGGTCACATAGTAGTGCCGATAGCTGCAGTCAGAGATGAGGGCACTTCATATCACTATTTGCCGCCAAGCCGCGAGGTCCAGGTCAATAGGAAGGCGGTTCTGGCAATTGAAGAGGTTTTGACAAAACATAAATGCAATTACATTCTGGCCAAGACCTGGACAACAGATGCCATATACAGGGAGACTATTGATAAGATTAATCTCAGAAAGCAGGAGGGTTGCCTCACGGTTGAAATGGAGTGCTCGGCATTCTGTGCTGTAGCGGAATTCCGTAAAGTAATATTTGGACAGATATTATATGGCGGAGATGATGTAAGCTGCGAGGAGTGGGACTCCAGAGGCTGGAATGATAGAACCGATATTAGGGAGGCAATTCTGGAATTTGCCATAGAGGCAAGCTTGATGCTGTAAAATTGATTTGATATTATCGTTAATCATTGAGAAGAACTTTAGGGGAGTTAAATTATGGAGACTTGTAGTACCGACTTCAGGACTGAAATATCTGACAGTAAAAATAAGGATTTCCTTAATCTGATAGCTTTATTGGATAGAGAGCTGCAGGAACGGAACGGAGAAGACCAGCAGCAGTATGATAAATATAACAAGGTTGACTATATTAAGGATGTTATATTAATCTATTCCGACGGTT